>CAYSGX010000040.1:0-13342 GCA_964430605.1 uncultured Chitinophagaceae bacterium | reverse complement strand
GTAAGTGGTTTTTGGGCGGGCGGGCGGGGTAAAATGGATAATTGAGTGGTGTTTTTTGTTTGCCTTGATTCTGCTATAATCAAGCCATGTTTTTAAATATTTCCAGGTTTTTGCTTATTTCTGTGGCGTTTTTAGTACCGATTTTTGTTGATAGGGGTCTTTTGTTTCCTTTTACTTTTAGCAAGACGTTTTTATTTTCACTCCTGGTCTTGTTGTCCGGTATATGTATTCTTTTGGAGATTTTTAAAGAGAAAAATCATGGGACGGATATTGTTTCAAAATTTGGCGCATTTATTAAATCTCCGGTTTTTTTATCTATTAGCGCTTACTTCTTAATTGTTATCATCAGTACCATATTTCCCACAGATAGATATTTTGCGTTTTGGGGTAACATTGAGCGAGCCGATGGACTTCTAGGCGCAACAATTCTTTATTCATTTTTTATTTTTTCTTTAATTTCTTTTGAAAGAAAACACTGGCTTTGGTTTTTTAAGACGAGTGTAATTGCGTCTGTGTTTTTATTACTCAAAGGTTTTTCAGATTTATCCAACGGAGTCGTGAGAATAGAATCTTACATGGGTAACCCTGCGTTTTTTGCCGGCTATCTTCTTTTCTCCATTAGCTCTGCATTGATTGTTATTAAGGAAAGTAAAGATAGGCTTTGGTGGTATTTTTCTGGCGCTGTAGCTTTTTTGTCTGTCATTGGAATATTTTTAACGGGAACTCGCGGAACCTTACTCGGTCTTTTTGTTGGCGCTGTGGCAATAATGTTATTTTTAATATTCGCCAAAGAAGAATTAAATTGGGGCAGGTTCAACATAAAGAAAATTTTTATATACATTTTGGTTGCAGGGGTTGTATTTTCTGGAATCTTTTTTGTAACGAGAAAAGCTGATTTTTGGCAATCTGTTCCAGGGCTTTCTCGCATTGCCGAAATCAACCCAGAGGACGATACAACAAAGTCTCGCCTTTTGGTTTGGGAGATGAGTATTGATTCTATTAATCCCAAAAACGAAAACATGAAAAAATTTCTCATAGGATGGGGACCGGAAAATTCTTTTTATGCGTTAGATAAATACTATAATCCAATAGTACACAAATATGATTCGGGATATATTGATCGTTCACACAACAAGTTTTTTGACGTTCTGGTGATGACTGGTATTTTGGGATTGATTGCTTGGTTATCTGTATGGTTTTTCTTTTTTAGAAACATCTTTAGGGATAGGAATGTCATATCTGGCATAATGTTGTTTTTTGGTGTTTCATTTTTAGTTCACCTGATGTTTCTTTTTGATCAGATGCCAACTTCTGTTGCTCTTTATTCAATCTTTGCATTTTCTACATTTTATTTCTTAAAAGAGGACGAGAGTGTTTCTTCTCGTAAAAATATAAACATCATAAAAATTTTTCTAATTGTGATTGTTATATTTAATACGTTTCTATTTTTTAGAGGAACATTAATTTCTTATATTCAATCTAAAAAATATTTAAATCTTATAAAAAGTCAGGATATTGTTTTGATAAAAGATAATATTGAAAATATATTCAATCCGTTTAGCCCCGCTCAATTGGATATAGGTGAGGAGTTTATGAATTTTTTACAAAAAACTTACCGTAACAACAAAATCATGTCTTCCAACAAAGAAGATGTGGAAAGCATGTTCGCGACCGCTGTTTCAATGGCCGAAAGCTACGCCGAAAAAAGACCTCAGGATTATCGTTATTTAAGTTCTCTGTCTAATTTGTACTTCCAAAGAGGTGTCACGCTCGGCGACATGGATTCTTTTATCATTGCCGAGAAGTATTTAAGAGATGTTATGAAGTATGTTCCTGAGCGTCCGGGCCTCAAAAGAGGGTTGGCTGTAAACCTGACAACACAAGGCAGATACGACGAAGCGTTTAAAATATTAGATGATATTATAGAAAAAAACGATTATATACCAGAGACATATTATGATTATGGATATCTTCATTTCTTGAAAAAAGAATTTGAACCTGCGCTTTTAAATTTTGAAAAGAGTTTTGAAATGGATCCGGAAGTGTTTAAAAAAGAGGGATTGTCACTTAATACAAAAGTCTATGGTGTGCTTCTGGAGTATTTTTACCAGAAAAAAGATAAAGAAAAGTTTATTCTAATTTCCAAAAGACTAAAAGATAATGATTATCATGCTTCAGAATCCTTAGATTATTTGATTGGCGAAATTGAAAAAGGTATTTGGCCATCTATTGATTTTAAATAAAAATGAACAAACATTTAGAAGAATTTATAAAAAATAAAAATGTTTCTTTCTTTGGGTATAAAAACAAAAATATTCCTGACATTTTAAAAAATAAAGATCAGGGGTTGTTAAGATTTTTTATAAGGAAGGAAACCCATAATTCAAATTTAGAAAGAGAATATTCTTTTTCAGAATATGAAAAACTTCTAGATATTGCAGAAAATGCGGGCGAAATTTGCTTTTTCGATCATGATGCTCTTAAGGTTTTCTTGATTGGTTTTCCTAGGCAAACAAATTTTGTTTTTGTTAGATTAGTCCCAAGACTCAGTTGGTTTTTTGCATTACCTGGTCTAGTCAGAAGAATATTTAAAAAGCGTCTAAAGATTAGAGGTGTTGTTCGCTTGCAAGTTGCAAATGGTTATCAAAGATGGGTTGTGATTGAAAAGATTGTTGAGGAGATGGTGACTCACAAACAAGCAACACTCTCGGAGGAGGTGGGAATTTCTGGTTTAATAAAATTTTTAAATGAAAAAGGTGTTAATTATATTGTTCTCAGATTTTTTGAGAAATTACCAGAACTTTATAGAAAGGGGGGGGATTTGGATGTTTTAGTTTCTGATGAGGATAAACAAATACTCTTTGATTTTGTTGATAAAAATCCTGGAGCTATTCCTGTTGATATTTATACTGCATCTGATCCGATGTATAAAATGGTTTCTTATTATCCACCTCCAATAGCAAAGAAAATGCTGAAGGACTCCATTATTGGTCCTGGTGGTGCGCGTGTGCCTAATCCTAAAGATGCATTTTTAAATATGGCATACCACTGTACTTATCATAAAGGGTTTGGCTCTGGTGTTCCTTCATCTTTGCATGATTACGAATTTTTCCGCGAGCCAGACAATGATTACAAAGCAAAGTTGGCTGAAATGGCCAAGGCTTTTAATTTGTCTATCACTATCACTTTGGAAGATCTTGATGAGTATTTGAATTCTGAGGGTTGGAGACCAAAACGAGATACACTTGCAAAGTTGGTACATGATAATGAATGGATCAAGAAGAGGTTTTTCTCAGAAGCGAATGAAGACGAGGTCGGACTTGGGGTATTTATTCTAAAAGAAAATGCTTTTGAGATGGGGGTGGTTGATAAGGTTCTTGATTTAATTAGAAAAGAAAAAGTCGCAATTCTAAAGCATAAGAGATTGTCTGGTGATGAGAAAAAGCACGTAGCAGATCATTTACGAGGTGGGAACTGGACTGAAGGTAGAAGCTATGAAGGGAGTAAGTCATTTATGCCAGGGATGACACTTGTTGTTTTAGATTTATTATTTCATCATTTTGATGGTAAGGGAAAATATTCCGATGAATATAATAGACTTCGTGCTTTAAAAAATAAAATTAGAAGCTCATTTGATTCTGGTGATGTTAGTATTGTGCATGCGACAGATAATACAGAAGAAGCGTGGGAATACGTGGATGTTTGTTTTCCAGAAGATAGAGAATTTATTAAAAAAGAAATAGAAAATGTTTTTGGAAAACATGAGCTTGGCGCTTGGGAAAAGATTAAGAATAAGACTAAGCATTTTAAGAGAATGATAATTATGAAATT
Source organism: uncultured Chitinophagaceae bacterium (assembly GCA_964430605.1). Taxonomy (GTDB): domain Bacteria; phylum Bacteroidota; class Bacteroidia; order Chitinophagales; family CAIOSU01; genus CAYSGX01. Next base: position 9,511 of record CAYSGX010000040.1, on the reverse strand, counting down.
TAAAAATTTCATAATAGATTTTCTGTCTGAAAGAAAATAGTATGAACTCTCTTAAAAAAACTAAATATGTTTTATTTATGGGACTTGGTGGTTCTGGTAAGAGTTCTATTATCAAAAAACTTGTTTCTCTACTTGAGCAAAAAGGTTTTAGTGCAATTAGTTTTGCCAGCTTAAAAGACGAGAATAAATTTAAAAAATATTTTTCTTCCGTTGTAAGAGTTTTTTCTAGTCGAAAATCTTTGAATGGCTTGTGGTTTATTATTAAATTCTTTTTCTTGGTTAAACCTTGGAGGAAAAGTGATTTAGTAAATTATTTTATTTTAGTTCAAAATTATTTTGCGAAAGAATTAGCTTTTTCATTTAAAGGAAAAGATTTTTATATTTGGGAAAATGAATATCATATAATTTCCGAGTTTGACCTTAGTGGTTTAAGTGATACGACTTTGTCAAAAATAATAAGTAGTTTTATGGAGGAAAGAGGTACGACCGTTGTATATATTTCAACCCCGTATAATGTTTGTTTAGAAAGGGCTCTTAGTGAATCTCCTGAAAAAAGACCTCTTCTTTTCAAGCAAAGTCAATCTGAAAGAATCAGGGATTACAAAAGATCTGAATTCAATCAAAAGAGGATATTTGAACTTTTGAGAAAAGAAGGAAAAGTGGATTTGATAGAAATAGGAGATGACTTGTCTATAGATAAGGCGACTGATATTATTTTAAATAAGCTAGCAAAATATGAAGGATAAATTAAAAGAAAAAATCAAGAAAAATAAGTTTTTGTTCTCCTTTATGAAAAGAATCAGGAATTTTTCCTGTAGATTTTTTCGTCCTAAAAAGGTTTATTATTTTTTAAATTCTAAAAAGCCCATAAGTCAGGTGTATGGTCTGGATAGGGGAACAGCAATAGACCGTTACTACATTGAAATTTTTTTAGAAAGTAATAAGCATTATATACAAGGGAATTGCCTAGAGATTTTAAATGATAATTACTCAAAAAGATTCGGTGAACATCGAGTTACAAATATCGATATCTTGGATATAGAGGAAACAAATAAAAAAGCTAATATTATAGCTGATTTAAGGAACCTTTCGACTATTTCGGATAATACTTACAATTGTATTATTTTAACCCAAACACTTCATTTAATTGATGATTTTAATTCAGTTGTTAGTGAGTGTTATAGAATTCTGAAACCAGGAGGTGCTATTTTGGTAACCTTACCTACTATTAGTAGACTTGATCCAACAGCAGGAATTGATAATGATTATTGGAGGTTTACAAAAAACTCAGCTCAATATATTTTTTCAAAAAAATTCAGTGATGTTAATGCTGTTTCTTTTGGTAATTTACTTTCCGGCATTAATTTCTTGATGGGGGTTTCAAAAGAGGAAATGAGGCAGAAAGATATTGATTATATTGATGAGAGTTTCCCATGTTTGATTGGGGTGAGGGCTATAAAATAAAATGTTTAAACAGAATCTAAAAAGAATAATTTCATTTTTTTATCCAGCTGTCTATAAAAATGGAGTGGTTATTCTCAATTACCATTCTGTTTTTCCAAATAGAAATTATTCTCTTTCTCCTGAAAAGTTTGAAGAACAGATGAGATTTTTGAAAGAAAATCATTATGTGATATCTTTATCTGATCTTGATAAGATAGATGAAGGGAATGGTTTAAAGATTGTAATAACCTTTGATGATGGCTATGAGGATAACTATCTTTATGCTTTTCCAATTTTGAAAAAATTAAATCTCCCAGCAACAATATTTTTGACCAGTGATTTTGTTTTGAATGGGTTGGATATAGCTCAAAATTGGATTGATTATACTGGTTTGAATCCTCTAAACAATAATCAAATTTTTGAGATGAAAGAGAATAATATTTCTTTTGGATCTCACAGTAAAACACATCCAAGATTTTCTGAAATAGGTGAGAGTGAAAGAATTAAAGAATTAAAGAAATCAAAAACAGATTTAGAAAATGTTTTTGGTTTTCAAGTAGAAAGTTTTGCTTTTCCTTTTGGGCAGAAAAAATGCACAGGAAGAATTGATGAAAAGAGCTTTAAGGATTTAGGATATAAAATTGTTTGTACTACAAACTGGGGTATAAATAAAAATCCTTTTGATTTATACTCTATAAAGAGAATAAGGATTGATCATTTTGATACTTTGTCAGATTTTAAAAACAAAATTTCTGGTAAATGGAATTTTATAAGCTTCTTTCAAAAAAATTTAAACTATGGACGATAATAAAAATATAGAAAAATATCTAAATGGAGAACTTCTTTACGGGGATGATTTTAATATTGAGGAAATAAAAAAATGGTATGACGATGAAAAAGAGGCAAGCGAAGAGTTGAGAGATGAAAGAGATTTAAAGGGGTATAAAAAAAAGAATAAGGATTATAAAAATATTTTTTATGGATTTAGATTTGTAAAATCTAAAAACCTTGAAAGGGTTGTAAGTTTGGGTGGTGCTTATGGTGATGAACTAAAGCCTGTCTTAGATTTTTCTAAAGAAATATTTATTATTGAACCTTCTTCTGCATTGGTAGAAAGACAATCAAATCAAAATATATTTAAATATTTGTTAGCAAATGTCGATGGAAAAATTGATTTATCAGACAATAGTGTTGATTTTGTAATGTCTATAAAAACATTACATCATATACCAAACGTTTCTTTTGTTGTTGGAGAATTATTTAGGATTCTAAAACCAGGTGGTTATGCAATAATTTCAGAACCAATAACTTCAATGGGGGATTGGAGAAAGCCAAGGCAAGGATTAACTAAAAGAGAGCGAGGTATTCCAGTTCAAATTTTTGATCGTATTTTAGAAGAAACAGGTTTTAAAATCGTGAAAAGAGATTTTTGTGTTTTTTCTCCGCTTTCTCTTATCTTTGCGCGTAAATTAAAATTAACCCCGTACAACAATAGTTTTTTTGTTTATATAGATTATATTTTATCTAAAATATTTAAATTTAATATTAAATATTGCAGGAGAAATGTTTTAGATAAAATTTCGCCGTCAGAAGTTTTCTATGTATGTAAGAAGTAAGATGAAAAAAATACTTTTCTTAAATACTGTATATAGTGGAGGAGGTGCTTCAAGTGTTACCCGTAGCCTTTTTGAGCGTTCTTTAAAAGAAGGATATAATTCTTTTTTTGCTTTTGGCCTGGGTAATAATAAAGGGGACAGGCTACTTAATTTTGGTAACAAAATAGAATTTTGGTTACATGCATTTCTTGTCAGGTTTTTAGGGTTGGAAGGATATGGGTCATTTTTTTCTACAAGAAAGCTTATCAAATTTATTAAGAAAAATAAATTTGATTTAATTCATATTCATAATTTGCATGGATATTATGTAAACTTTTTTAAATTATTGAGTTTTTTAAATAAAGAAAATATACCTATTGTGTGGACACTGCATGATGAGTGGCCAATCACATGGTTGCCTGCCCATAGTATGGGGTGTGAACACTGTAAGACTCTGGAAGGTGTATGTACAAATAGTTATAGTTATCCAAAAAATTATTTTCCTATATTCAGAAAATATACATTTAATAAAAAGGTTAGTGTTTTATCTTCAATCTCAAATATGACGATAGTTTCTCCTGCACGTTGGCTTTTTGATAGTCTTAGAAGATCATTTTTGAAAGACAAAAATATTGTTATTATAGAAAATGGGGTTGATGTTGATTTAGGTAAAAAATTACCAAATAAAGAAATTTTAAAAAGTGAACTAGGAATTGATTCTAATAAAAAAGCAGTTTCTTTTTTTTGTGTTAATTCAAATGATAAAAACAAAGGAATTGATTATGTGTTTGAGCTGGTGGATTTATATCAAAATAAACACGATGTTTTGTTTATGGGAATGGGGGAGAAGATAAAGGGTAATTATAAAAATATCTTATTTTTTGATAAGACAAAAGATAAAGAAAAGATATATGAGTTTTTGGGTGCTTCTGATGTTTTTGTTTTTCCTTCTCTTGCGGAGACTCAGCCCCTATCTGTTTTGGAGGCATTAGCGTGTGAGGTTCCTGTTGTATCGTTTGAAATTCCCGCAACTAAAGATCTGGAAGAGTATGTTTATCTAACTCCATCAAAGGATACTAAATTATTGGCTTTAAAGTTAGATGAAGTTTTAAATAATGATTGTAAAAAAATATCTCATGAAAGATTTATTGATCGTTTTTCTATAAATATTTTTTTTGATGAATACATTAATCTTTATAAAAAATATTGTCATGAAAGCTTCAATCATAACCGTTTCTCTAAATAACGATAAAACAATAGGAGACACAATAAAAAGTGTTTTAAATCAAACGTATTCAAGCATAGAGTATATTGTTATTGATGGTGGGTCTATTGATGAGACAAAAAATATTATTGCTAGTTTTGGAGATAAAATTAATATTTTTGTTTCGGAGAAAGATAACGGTATTTATGATGCGATGAATAAGGGAATTTCTCTTGCTACAGGAGATATTATTGGAATTTTAAATACCGACGATGTTTATTTTGATAATGATGTTATCAAAAATGTTATTGAGGGATTCCAAAGAACAAACTGTGATACGCTTTGGGGTAATATCGTATATGTAAAAAGAGACGATTTAAATGTCACTACACGAACATGGCTGTCGTCCCCATATTCGCCGGGGTGCTTTCAAAAAGGTTGGCATCCGCCCCATACTGGGTTTTTTGTGAAGAGATCGGTATATGAAAAATATGGATTGTTTAGAACGGATCTATCAATAGCTGCGGACTATGAATTTATGCTTAGGGTTTTGGAAAAAGAGAAAATTTCTAGTTCCTTTTTGAATAAGACTTTGGTGAAAATGAGAGACGGGGGAGAGAGTAATTGGAGAAATGTTTTAAAAGTTGCGAAGGGAAATCACCAAAGTTCTCGCGCATGGAAAATTCTGGGCTTACCTAAGCCGATGTTTTTTGTTTTTAAAAAGCCACTAGGAAAAATTAAGCAACTATTTAAAAGTAAGAGATGATTTTATTATTTCAATTGAATTTTCTTTCATCTTGTACAGTATAAAGATATAAAAGATAACAGATAAAGTTGTATTTAAAATAATATTTACATTTAATTTTTCAAACATTATTACTATAAAGAATAATAGTATATTAGCTAGAAGAATTTTTTGTGTTTTCTTAAAGAAAGAAAAATTTTGTATTTTCTTTAATTTAATGCAGTTTAATATTGTTATTAAAAATTGAGAAATGACTGTAGTTATTGCAGCTCCTGTTATTCCATATCTCGGTATAAATAAAAGATTTAAACAAATGTTTAGCAATACGCCAATAATAACATTTAGAATAAATTTCTTTTGTATATCTAGAGTGTAAATAACATTTTTAAAGATGAAATTTGGAAATATTGCCAGAATTGTTGGAAGTAGTATTGAAAGAGAAATGTAAGATTGTATATATTCTTTTCCAAATACGAGAATAATTATCTCTTTACTAAGAACAATACCTCCAATTACTATTGGTAACCCAATCATCAGCATTACCAATAGTGAGTACTGTATAATCTCTAAAAATTTGTTTTTGTTTTCTTGGAATGTTTTTGAAAATACTGGTATTAAGACGAGGGCGATCATGCTAGGTATTGTGTAAATAAATTGCATTAATCTTTGTGATGCTGCATATACCCCAATCTGTTCGGTTGATTGCCACCATCCAAGCATTACCGTGTCTAGGTTAAACATAATACCGGTTGTAATTGCTATAACCCCTATTGGCCACGCAGATTGCCAAATTTCTTTTATTTTTTCTATTTTAAAATATTTCAAGATATCTTTGAAAGTTTTTCTTATTAGTAAAGCCAAAAATAATGTTCCAAGAAGTCCTCCTAGAGCATAAGCTAAAGCCAAGCTTTTTGGGGTTGGATTAACGGTTATAAAATAAAATCCAAAACCGACAATTAAAGAGTTTGTTATTATTTTAATTAACCCTTCGTGCTCCATTCGCTCGGTTGCACGATTTAGTGCAAGTAAAAATTCTCTCAAGGAATCAAAAAATAATATTAATGCAACTAGTGCAAATAAAGTATTTGCTTCTTGTAGACTACTTACAATGGGGGCTATTAAAATAACTAGTACTAGACTAATAATTAAGGTTATTAATTTAAAGTAAAATGCAGATGATAGATAATGATTCTTGCATTCTTTGTTTTGGCTAGCTTCTCTTGTTACTAGGGTGGAGAGTTTGATATCACCGAAAGTTGTTAAGATTGTTGCTAGGGAAATGGCATAAGAAAATACACCCCATCCTTCTTTTCCTAAAATTCTGGCGACGTAAACTATAAGAGCCATTCGAAGAAGTCTTCCAATAATTTCTCCAGTGAATAGCCAAAAAGTATTTTTAACTATTGTCTGTTTTGTGCCAGTATTTATGAAAAGAAAATTTTTAATTTTTTGCATCATGAGGGGTTAAAAGAAAATAGTTTTTATGGTTCGGAGAGCGATGCCGACGTCCATAAAAATATTTCTATTTTTTACGTAGTAAAGATCGTACTCAAATTTTTGTTTTGTGTCTTCTATTGAATTTCCGTATTTGTAGTTTATTTGCGCCCAACCGGTGATGCCTGGCTTTATTATATGTCGCAGGTTGTAGTTTTTTATTTCAAGCGCCAAGTCTTTCACAAATTCTGGTCTTTCTGGCCGTGGTCCCACGATTGAAACATCACCCTTGATAATGTTTATGAGTTGCATTGATTCGTCTAGGTGGCTTTTTCGCAAGAATTTTCCGATTCTTGTGATCCGTGGATCTTGGTCTTTTGCCCACTCGGCACCGTTCTTTTCTGAATTCTGAATCATTGAACGGATTTTATAAATACGAAAAGATTTTCCGGATTTCCCCGTTCTGATTTGGGAATAGATAAATGGTCCGCCATCTTCTATTTTTATCAATATGAATAAAACAAGAAGTATCGGAGATAAAATTACAAGCATTAAAAATGCAATAATCACTTCCACCAATCTTTTTCCTGACTCGTATATTCTGTTTTTAATTGTGCCGACTTTGGTTATTAGCCAGATATCATCTATTTGATTTGCGGGGATTTTACCTAAGATTTTTTCATAAGCTTCTGTGATGTCCATGAACTTGGCGCCGGAATGCAATAGCCCTTCAATGTTTGAGCTAAATGGTGTATTTTCCGCGTCTTTTTTTGAAAATATAACAATGTTAAATTTTTTGCTTTTTATTTCTTCTACAACCCCTTGGTTTAAAGATTGCGCTCTGGAAATTATTTCATAGTAAACACTTTTTCTTTCTTTAATTTCTTTTGACAGCTCTTTTGTTTCTTCGCTATCTCCAATCAGTAATATTTTTTCGGTGTATCTTTTATGGAAAAAGGAAGTTATGATTCTTCTTTCAGTTAGAAAAAATACAACAAAAACTCCCATATTTATGAGCAGGTTTGTTTTTGGGCTGATGCCGAAAATATCAAAGATATAGAAAAAAGCCACGCTAATAAGCAAAGCAATAGCAAGACTAACAAAAAGGTTTTTGATTGACTTGATTGTGGGTCTTAAATTTTCAGCTTCATACATGCCGAAAGCAAAAATTATAAACACCCAAACAGCATAGATTATAAGGAATGGTCCGATGTGGGTTGTATAGACTTCAGGTGTGAATTTTGACCAGTAACCAATTCTAAGTGATAGAAAAAAGCTGGCGGTGATGGCTGCAAGGTCGCCAATAAAAATGGTCAATTTCTTGGAATTTTTCATATGTATAACTATATATAAGGTCCGCGTTTTCTACAAGTATAAAAAGCTTGACTTATTTTTTCATCTGAATATAATGGGACCCACGTTGCTTTTAGCTGAAGTAACACCCAAAAATCAATATATGACACTTGTATAAAAATCAAGTCCTCAGAGACTGCCTTTGGTAGAGTATGAGGATCGGGAGTCGTATCTGCTTTTTGGGCAGATTTTCTTTTTACAAGAAGAAATAAGGCTAGAGGTAAAGTTTCTTTGAAAACTAAATAGTTATGCATATAACAAAACCTAATTGGTTTTCCATTTATATATGGAAAAATCCATTTTAGAGTCCAAATGAAAATGAAAAAAGATAACAAAACCAGTAACAAGATATAGCATATGAATAGTATTCTGTATTTTGTTTCGTTTTAAACCTACCTTTCGGTAGGTTTTAAAGAAGAGTTTGATCCTAGCTCAGGATGAACGCTGGCGGTGTGGATAAGGCATGCAAGTCGAACGAACCTGTTAGTTTTAATGTTGCGATTACATCAAGGCAAAGAAATTATTTTGGTTAGTGGCGAACGGGGTAGTAACGCGTGGGAACTCACCTAGAAGTCGGGAATAACCAGTCGAAAGATTGGCTAATACTCGATAGTCCCTAAGGGGTAAAGATTTATCGCTTCTAGAGAGGCCTGCGTAGTATCAGGTAGTTGGTAGGGTAATGGCCTACCAAGCCTATGACGCTTAGGGGAGCTGAGAGGCTGACCCCCACCATTGGAACTGCGACACGGTCCAAACTCCTACGGGAGGCTGCAGTCGAGAATCTTCCGCAATGCGCGAAAGCGTGACGGAGCGACACCGCGTGATGGATGACACCCCTCGGGGCGTAAACATCTTTTATAAAGGAGGAAATTTTTGACGTTACTTTATGAATAAGGGGCTCCCAATCTCGTGCCAGCAGGAGCGGTAATACGAGAGCCTCAAGCGTTATCCGGAATCATTGGGCGTAAAGGGTGCGTAGGTGGTTTGATTAGTCTTTCGTTAAATCCTCGGGCTTAACTCGAGAGCAGCGAAGGAAACGGTCAGACTAGAGTATGTGAGGGGTGTGTGGAACTCATGGTGTAGGGGTGAAATCCGTTGATATCATGGGGAACACCAAAAGCGAAGGCAGCACACTGGCACATCACTGACACTCATGCACGAAACCCTGGGTAGCGAATGGGATTAGATACCCCAGTAGTCCAGGGCCTAAACGATGCAGATTAGCTTTAGGGAGTATCGACCCTCTCTGAGGCACAGCTAACGCGTTAAATCTGCCGCCTGGGAAGTACGATCGCAAGATTAAAACTCAAAGGAATAGACGGGGACTCGCACAAGCAGTGGATTATGTGGTTTAATTCGACGATAAACGAAGAACCTCACCAAGACTAGAAATCATGACGAAGATAGCCAGAAACGGTTATCGTCTTCGGACGGCATGACAGGTGATGCATGGCCGTCGTCAGTTCGTGGTTTGAATTGTTCCCTTAAGTGGGTCAACGAACGCAACCCTCATCGTGTGTTACAAGTGTCACGCGAGACTGCCTAGCCCTAAGGGCATAAAACGTAAAATGTAGAGCATTAAAACGCTACACGTTTCAAGTTTTGTGAGTTTAGGGCTGGGAGGAAGGAGAGGATGACGCCAGGTCAGCATGTCCCTTGATGTCTTGGGCTACACACATAATACAATGGGTATGACAGCGGGCTGCGACGGGGTAACCCTGAGCCAATCCTTCAAAC
>CAYSGX010000039.1:11833-13357 GCA_964430605.1 uncultured Chitinophagaceae bacterium | reverse complement strand
CCTAATTGCAGCGATAAATCATATATTGTTTGCGCCACATCGGGATTAGTGGCTGCTCCTGAAATCACCTCAACTAATTTCATAATATACGCAGGGTTAAAAAAATGCATACCTAAAACCCTTTCAGGATTAGGCAAAGCGGCAGCGATTCTTGTAACAGGAATAGATGAGGTATTGGTGGCCAATATGGTTTCGGTACTATTAACCGCAGCAACTTTTTTAAAGAAATCAACTTTGGGGTCTAACTTTTCTACAATGGCTTCCAGCACCAAATCAGCCGAAAGCGAACGTACAGCGTTGGTATATCCGATACGGCTTAATGTTTCACCAATTTCATGTTCCTGTATTTTGCCTTTTTCAAAAGCTGACGATAAAATAGCAGTAATATTTTTTTCAGCTTTAGCCAATTGCTCATCAGAGATATCAAACAGTATAGTGGTGAAGCCTGCTTTGGCAAACAAGTAAGCAATGCCTGCGCCCATAGTGCCTGCACCTGCTACGGCTACGGTTTTGATGTTGTAATTATTCATTTGAATTTTTTATGCTGCATAAGCAATACAGGCTTTTACGGAAGCCAAAGAAATATGAGGGTGCGAGGCAAGAATTTGTTCGGGTGTTTCACCCACTGCCAGTTTGTCTAATATCAGCTCAACTGAAATTCTTGTGCCTTTAATAACAGGTTTACCTGTTAATATTTTTGAGTCTGATATGATATATTGTTGCCAATCAGTTTTCATGAATTTCTTTTTCATAAAGTTAAAGAATTGGCAGTAAACTAAGTAAACATTAAACTATATTGCCGCTTCAAACTGTTTTAAAAATCTTACATCATTTTCTGAAAGCAAACGAATATCAGGAATCTGGTATTTCAGCAACGCCATTCTGTCCACACCCATACCGAAAGCAAAGCCTGAATATACTTCGGGGTCAATGCCGCAATTTTTCAGCACATTCGGGTCAACCATGCCGCAGCCCAATACTTCTAGCCAGCCTGTGCCTTTCGTAATTCTGTAATCGGCTTCGGTTTCAGTGCCTTTCCAAATGTCCATTTCCGCGCTTGGCTCGGTAAATGGAAAATACGAAGGGCGCAAACGGATTTTAGTCGCACCAAACATTTCTTTGGCAAAGTACAAAAGTGTTTGCTTCAAATCGGCAAACGATACGCCTTTGTCAATATACAAGCCTTCAATCTGGTGAAAAAAACAATGCGAACGCGCAGAGATAGTCTCGTTTCTGAAAACCCTGCCGGGCATTATGGAACGGATTGGCGGCTTTTGATTTTGCATTACACGCACCTGAACCGTAGAAGTATGTGTGCGCAGCAAAGCGTTTTTATCTTCTGAAATAAAATAAGTATCCTGCATATCGCGGGCGGGGTGTTCAGGCGGAAAATTCAGTGCGGTGAAATTATGCCAGTCGTCTTCAATTTCAGGACCTTCTTCTATTACATAGCCAATGCGGGTAAAAATTTCTACAATTTCTTTGCGCACTAATTGTATCGGGTGGCGCGAACCCAACGGCAAC
>CAYSGX010000039.1:6446-11823 GCA_964430605.1 uncultured Chitinophagaceae bacterium | reverse complement strand
GTCGGCAGGCTTGGTAAGGTCTAAGTTATTTGCTTCGGAAACAGATACAGTTTCAAACTGCGCTTTGTATTGCTCGTAAACGGCTTCGGCTTTTTGTTTCAGTTCGTTTACCAACAAGCCATATTCTTTTTTCTGCTCGTTAGCCACTTCTTTTATTCCGCCAAAAAAATCTTTCAGCTTGCCTTTGCTTCCCAAATATTCTATGCGGAATTTTTCGAGCGATTCTTTATCAGCAATCTGAATGGTATTTAAAAACTCAATCTCTTGTTTTACCTTGTCGAACATGATGCTGTTTTTTCTTCTGAAATTATTTTAAGATTCAGGAAATATCTTTGATTTCCTTGTTTATTTGCTTTTACTGCCTCACCCCCGTCCCCTCTCCCGGGGAGAGGGGTGCGCATTGATTGAAGTGTTGTTGTACACTTCAATGGGGTGAGGCTTTCAATTGCGATTTCACAATAACCAACAGAACTTTCTATAAAACTTACGATAACAGGTTTTCCGTGAATACACCTGCTATTTCCTGCTGTAATTCGGAGCTTCTTTGGTAATTGCCACATCGTGCGGGTGGCTTTCGTGTACGCCTGCCGCAGTGATTTTCACTAGTCTTGCTTTTTGCAAATCTTTAATGGTTTTTGCGCCACAATAGCCCATGCCCGCTCTCAGCCCGCCAATATATTGATACATTACTTCTTTCAGCGTGCCTTTAAACGGCACTCTGCCCACAATGCCTTCCGGTACTAATTTTTTAACATCATCTTCCACGTCCTGAAAATAGCGGTCTTTTGAGCCGTCCTGCATGGCTTCCAAAGAACCCATACCTCTGTACGATTTGAATTTTCTGCCTTCAAAAATGATTGTTTCGCCCGGAGATTCTTCCACGCCTGCAAATAAAGAACCTGCCATAATGGTATCCGCTCCGCCCACTAATGCTTTCACAATATCGCCTGTATAGCGAATACCTCCGTCAGCTATAACAGGCACTTTATATTTTTTCACTCCTGCTGCGGCTTCCATTACTGCCGTAAGTTGCGGAACGCCTACACCTGTAACTATGCGCGTAGTGCAAATAGAACCGGGACCAATGCCCACTTTCACGGCATCTGCTCCGGCAGCAGCTAAAGCCTCCGCACCCTCTTTGGTGGCAACATTGCCTGCCACAATTTCTAAATCTTTGAATTTTTTCTTGGCTTCTTTCACTGCGTTGATTACGCCTTTGGAATGTCCGTGAGCAGTATCAATGGTTATTACGTCAACACTCATTTTCACTAATGCGCCTATCCTGTCGAACATATCGGCTGTAACGCCTACGGCTGCGCCAACCCTCAGCCTGCCATAGCTGTCTTTATTGGCATAGGGGTGGCTTTGTACTTTGATAATATCTTTATAGGTAATCAGTCCTACCAGTTTTTTCTTTCTATCTATTACGGGCAGTTTTTCAATTTTGTATTTCATCAAAATTTTTTCTGCTTTTGCCAAATCAGTTCCTTCGGGTGCGGTAATTAAATTTTCGGTAGTCATTACTTCGGAAACCTTTCTGCGGTTGTTGGTTTCAAAACGTAAATCGCGGTTGGTTAAAATGCCTGCCAACGTACCATCGTTGGCAACTACGGGAATACCTCCGATTTTGTGTTCTTTCATCAGCTTCAACGCCTCGCCAATGGTGGCTTCTGCCGATAAAGTAATGGGGTCTATAATCAAGCCGCTTTCAGAGCGTTTCACTTTACGAACCTGCTCTGCCTGTTGGTCTATGCTCATGTTTTTATGAACAAAGCCCAGTCCGCCCTCGCGGGCAATAGCAATTGCCAAATGATAATCGGTAACTGTATCCATAGCTGCCGAAACGATAGGCACATTGATTTTGATGTTGCGGGTTAATTGTGTCTGAATATTGGTTTCTCTCGGAAGAATTTCTGAATAAGCAGGAAGCAACAATACATCATCGTAAGTAAGCCCTTCTCCTGCAAGTTTCGATTGCGTTAGGTACATGTGGTAATCTTTGCGCAAAATTAATGAAATACTTTTTAGCGCACCGTAGCGGTATATTATTTTACAAGTGGCTGAAATTTCGGGTTTATGAAATCAAATCCTTAGGTAACACTTCTAATTGTTCTGCTATGAGCGCTAAATAAGAAACTGAAAAATTTACTTTACCTAATTCTATTCTGTTTATCTGAGAATAATCTATTTCGTTACAAGCGAAAGCCAATTCCATTTGTGTGATGCCTTTTTGAAGGCGCAGTCTTCTCACATTCTCCCCGATTTTTTTCAGGAACTGCTCATCTCTGTAATATGTCCTTTTTGACTTTTTAGGCACATTACAAAGGGACTATTTAAGGATAATTTGTCATAGGGATAATTATCCTTATTTTTGCATTGTACTAAAACATAAAAACCATGAGATGTATTACTTTTTTAATTCTGGCTTTAATGACGGTCGTTTATTCTGGCTGTAAAAAAGATGAATGTAAAGACGTAACTTGTTTAAATGGCGGACAGTGCAACAGTGGCAAATGTGATTGCCCTTCAGGATATGAAGGGGACAAATGCGAAACTAAAACGAATGAAAAATTTGCAGGAATATATGTAGGAAATGAAACCTGTAGTTTCTGGAGAACAGGTAGTGTTGCGGTATCTATTGCACCAAAAACAGACCCTTTAAACATCTTGATAAACTATGGCGGAGAATTGCTGAACGCTACCATAAATGGCAATAGTATTTCCATTCCTAATCAAATAGGTTCTGACGGCTGGCAATGGAATGGCAACGGTTCATTAAACAACAATACATTAAACTTAACAGTTACCGACTCATATATGACATCGGTTAATGTCTGCACATTTGTAGGAACAAAATAGAAATGCAAGTCTTGTAATAGCGGCTACTCTATTGCAAATTCCAGACGAAGATTTTCTTCTTTTTTATTATTGGTGAAGTAGGCTATGATGTTTATCATATCGCCACTGCCTGCGTTTGATATTGCCTGCTTCATTTCGTCTGAAAGCGCATCGCCCTGCACGGTATATTTTTGCTGCTCTTTTTTCATGTTGGAAATAACAAGTTCTACCTTGTTAATCGGTATTTCAACAGCCTCAACGGTAGTGATAATTTTCACAGGCACATTGCCTCTTATCCAGCGGGCTACCGATGTTTTAGACAAATAATCATTGTCAATATCGCTGTGATAGTAGCCCCAGTAGAGTCTCGGCTTGCCTTCAACTTCTTGTGCCAAAACATTTACAACCCCAACAAATAGTATTACTGCTAATAAGATATACCTTTTCATGCCTGTGTATTTTTAGAGTACATCGAAGATAGGAAATATGTTTTGAGGCAGGCAATTTGCAGAAGGAAACGGGTTTTGCTTATTTTGTTATTCCTGAAGCATCTTTCCTTCCCCGTTGGGTGTATTTTATAAAGTGAACATCAACAAAATACTACCGTTAAAATGTTTGTTGGGAAAATACTATCTCAACCTATCTAAAGACCTCACCAGTTTTTCGTCTTTATTAATATTGTAAATGGCTAAGGGAATAAAGATTAAAGTTACTATGGGGAAGATGGCACCAAACGCGATGCTCACCGTATTTTCGGCACGACCTTCTAAATAAAAATGATAGCCCATGATGCCGGCTAAAAATATATTCAAAAGTAATAATAACCAGCCTACATTTTTTTGCAATACACGATTTTTATAGAGGAATACATTGCCCAAACTGCCCAAAATAAGAATGGCCGCCAGCACAATAAAGTAAGTATTCTCTGTAGCTTTTTCAGCAATGATACCTGTTTCGGTAGTAACATTAAAAACCGGAAACAATAAAAAGAAAGTGAAAAACAAAGATGATAATAATAAATAAACCGATTGAATACGTTGAATCATAATTGGAAAAATTCAAAACTCTAAATACAAAATTCAAAATAAGCGGGCTTTTTCTTGAACACCTGACACTCAACCCAAATATTTAGCTTTGCAAACGTACTTACAAAAAGTAAAATATGGAACAGGTATTTGTAATTGATGCGTTGAGAACTCCCATTGGGAAATATGGCGGTGTGTTGAGCACAGTGCGCCCCGATGATTTGGCGGCAGTGGCTATAAAAAATTTAGCGGGCAGAAACAACTGGCTCAATACCAACGAAATTGAAGATGTGATTTTGGGCGCAGCCAATCAAAGCGGTGAAGACAACCGCAATGTGGCGCGCATGGCAGGGTTGCTGGCAGGGTTGCCTGTTACAGTGGGCGGTATTACGGTAAACCGTTTGTGCGCTTCGGGATTGCAAGCCATCATGGATGCTGCAAGAGGCATTCATCATGGCGATGGCAATATATACATTGCAGGCGGAGTAGAGAGCATGAGCCGTGCGCCTTTTGTAATGGCAAAAGCCACCGAAGCATTTTCGCGCAAGGCCGAAGTGTTTGACACTACAATGGGTTGGCGTTTTGTAAACAAAGCTTTGTCTGAATTATATCATCCTTTCACCATGGGCGAAACGGCTGAGAACGTGGCGGCTCAATGGAAAATAAGCCGTGAAGAACAAGATGCTTTTGCCTTACAATCACAAGTGAAATATCAGCAGGCGCATGAAGCCAATCGCTTTGCCGAAGAGTTAACACCTGTTATTATTCCGCAGAAGAAAGGAGAGGCCGTAGCGATAAATAAAGACGAGCATCCCCGTATGACCTCAATAGAAAAACTGGCGGTACTGCAACCTGCTTTTATAAAAAACGGAACCGTAACGGCAGGCAATTCATCGGGCATTAACGATGGCGCGGCAGCATTACTGTTAGTGGGCGAAAGCACCGTGAAAAAATATAACCTGAAGCCTTTAGCTAAAGTAAAAGCGATGGCAGTGGCAGGCGTAGAACCTTCCGTAATGGGTATTGGCCCTGTGCCTGCAACCCGAAAGGCATTGCAACGTGCCGGACTAAAAACCAGCGATTTAGGTTTGGTAGAACTGAATGAAGCCTTTGCCTCACAGAGCATTGCCTGCATGAGAGATTTAGAATTAAATCCTGAAATAGTAAATGTAAACGGTGGCGCTATTGCTTTGGGGCATCCGCTGGGTTGTTCGGGCGCAAGAATTTCTGCCACGCTCATTCACGAAATGCAAAAGCGCAAAGTACAATATGGCTTAGCCACCATGTGTATAGGCGTGGGGCAAGGCGCTGCGGTGGTGTATGAGTTAGTCAATAGTTGATAGACGATAGTCCATAGTAACCTGAGAAACATGTCTGTGATTACTATAGCTCAAATATCCCTTCTCTTAAAATTTCTTTGCAGCAAATACACCAGACCTGCGCCTATTAAATACAAATAATTAGGCGAGCCGAAATATTTGGGCAAAGCAAACTTTAGCATGCCCACGGTAAGC
>CAYSGX010000039.1:0-6436 GCA_964430605.1 uncultured Chitinophagaceae bacterium | reverse complement strand
TACTATAGCCGCTGCAAGCATTAAAAACTCAATTACCTTCTTTAAATTCTTTGGCATCAACTTTTATAGAGCCTTTTACTTTTTTTATTACATAATCAGAAAAATCTTCGTTGGCTTCAAGCCCTTCACCAAAAATTATTTCATCATCGGTAGTAATTTTCACAAACTTGTTAGAATATATTTTTTTGTCTTTTCGCTTCCATATCAACTCTTCGGTATTCAGCTTTTCGCCTTTTACATTTATTACTATCACATTATCACGGGCAAACAATTCCTCTTCAGCCTCAAATGCTTTTCCATAATTAGCGGTCATGCTGCTTTCTATTTGCCCGTTGGCATCGTAGAAATAAATTTTTAATCCTTTTTTAAATTCTGTTATGCCCTCATTGCTAATATAACGGGTAAGTTCATCGGTAAGGATTTTTGCTTTGGCTTGCCCGCTTTCGGTATAAAGAATTTCTACATCTTTTCCTGTTTCGGCTAAGTTATCGGCCGCTACAAACTGGTTGAGCTTTTGTATATCTTTTGAGCCCGAACCCGCAACAATATAAAACAGCAAAAGGGCAACAGGCACAGCAAATACAATGCGCTTGTTTTTTAAGCCCCACTGAAAAATAAAATGAGAAGTAATTTTAGCCACCATCTTTAAAAGCAAAGGTAATACCAATTGTTACTTTAAATAATTGCAAATATTGCCTTCCGGCATTTTCCTTTTTCAGCCTAAAGAAAAAAAGCATACCAAAACAACTCAGGTTTTAGAAAATCAAAGTTTGTGATGTTCGGTATATCTGCAATAATTGTTAATAAAAGAAAAATAGGAGCGATTTCGTGGGGCTATTACCGCCTTTCACTTAAATCTATTGCCTATTTTTGCAAACTTGTAAATACAGTAAAAAAATAATAATAGATATGAAAAGAATATTGCTTTTGTTGTTAGTAGTTGTATCAGGTCAAATTGTTGAGGCGCAAACCAAGCCTAAAAGCGCCCCTCCCGCCAAACCGGTAGCAGCACCCGTTGCCGCCCCTGTTGAAATTCCCGACCCAACTTTATTTTCTTTAGGCAGCAAGCAAGTTAAGCTGTCAGAGTTTCAATATGTATATAATAAGAACAACGCTTCTTCACCCGATGCTTTTACGCAGAAGTCTTTAGAAGATTATTTGAATTTGTATGTAAACTTTAGGCTGAAAGTCAGAGAGGCTGAAGATTTAGGCATGGACACCATTCAGTCTATCAACAAAGAATTAGATACTTACCGCCAGCAATTATCAAAATCGTATTTGTTCGATAAAGAAGTAAATGAGCAACTAATTGCTGAAGCTTATCAAAGAATGCAGAAAGAAGTTCGCGCCAGCCATATTTTATTTTCTATTGAAGAAAGCGGCTTGCCTGTTGATACTTTAGACGCTTACAAAAAAGCATTAGACGTAAGAAGACGATTATTGAAAGGCGAAGATTTTGAAAAACTGGCCAAGCAATTTTCTGCTGACCCATCGGCACAAAATAACGGTGGCGATATTGGCTTCTTCACTGTATTTCAAACGGTTTATCCTTTTGAATCGGCTGCTTACAGCTTGAAAAAAGGGGAAGTTTCGTTGCCGGTGCGCACCCGTTTTGGTTACCATATTGTGAAAGTAACCGATAGCCGCGAGGCAATGGGCAAAATGAAAGCCGCGCATATTTTATTGAAGACACCTCAAAATGCCACGCCTGAACAAGAGAAAGAAGTATTGGCAAAAGCAAACACAGTATATGCCGAACTTGCCGCTAATCCGGCTTCATTTGAGCAGTTGGTAGAAAAATATTCTGACGATCGCCAAACATTTAAGAAAGGTGGCGTTTTGCCCGAATTTGGTATTGGTAAAATGGTATTGGAATTTGAAAATGCCGCTTACAGTTTGCAAAAAGATGGCGATTATTCTAAGCCTGTAAAAACCGAGTTTGGATTTCATATTATTAAACGCCTTAGCAAAGAAACCTTGCCCGATTTTGAAACGGCCAAAAACGATTTGAAGAAAAAAGTAGAAAGAGATTCGCGCTCTTCTATCGCAAAAGAAATTATGGTTTCGAAAATTAAAACTGAATATGGTTTTAGCGAAAACAAAGCGGCAAAAGACAATTTGTTCAAGTTAATTGGCGATAAAATATTAGAGCCAAAATTTGAAATTGTTCAGAAAATAGCTTTAGATGTGCCGTTGTTTACTTTGGCAGGCATCAACTACACGCAGCAAGATTTTGTAACCTATGTTCAGGATAAACAAAAGAAAAAAAGAACTGAGGCTGCATTAAAAGTATTTAACGACTACTACGATTTATTTGTAGAAGAAAAAGCGCTGGCTTATGAAGAAACACAGTTAGAAAGAAAATATCCCGATTTCAAAAGCCTGATGAAAGAATATCGCGATGGCATTCTGTTGTTTGAATTAACCGATAAAAAAGTGTGGTCTAAAGCAGTTACCGATACCGTGGGTTTAAAAGCGTTTCACGAAACCATTAAAACCAAATACATGTGGGGCGAGCGTGCCGAAATAATCACATATACTGTGAAGCCTGAATTGTTGAAAGCCGTAAAAAAACTAATTGCAAAAGGTAAATTAAGCGCAGGCGAGATAGCTGCCAAATACAATGTTAAAGACAGCAAAGCCGTGCAGTTTGAAACCGGAAAATTTGAGAAAGGACAAAATGAAAAATTAGATAAAATGGCCTGGCTTGCCAACGGTGTTTCGGAAGACTATACCAATACCGACAACACTGTTTCTTTCATTAAAATCAATAAAGTAATTGCGGCCACGCCAAAAGAATTGGGCGATGCCAAAGGCTTTATTATTTCCGATTATCAGGAACACTTAGAAAAATCGTGGATTGAAGAATTAAAGCAAAAATATCCGGTAGCCATTGTGCCGGGCGTTTTAAATACTTTGGTGAAAAAATAATTTGTATTGCGAATAAAAAGCTATTTAATGCTATTGATTCTTACAGGCAGTTTATCTGCCTGTAAGTATTTTAAGAAAAAGCAGCCCGAGAAAGCTAATCCTATAGCAAGAGTGGGCGACAGCTTTTTGTATGCCGATGATTTGCAGTATTTATTTGAGCTACCAACCCCAACTACCGACAGCGCGGCTATCATAAAAACTTATATTGACGACTGGATAAGAAAACGCTTGCTTGTAGCCACAGCCGTAAAATACTTGCCCGATGAAAAGCAGGATTTAGAAAAGAAAATTCAGGATTACAGAGAATCGTTGTTAATATATCTTTATGAAGATGAGTTGCTAAAACAAAAACTCGATACAGTCGTTTCTGAAACATCGGTAGATAGTTTTTACAATAGTTATAAAGATAATTTTCGCTTAGATGCCGCCATTTATAAAATTAATTACATCAAGTTACCGTTAGATGCCCCTAAAATAGATTCAATACGCTATTTAATGGCAAACAGTAATTCAGAAAAAAACTATAAAAGATTGGTAAACTATTGCTACAGCTATGCCACCGATTTTTATCTAAAAGACAGTTTATGGATTTCTGAAACCAATCTGCTGAAAACCATACCGATATATGAAAATGATATTTCACAGTTGCAAAAAAGCAGTCAGCCGGTAGAAGTTAGCGATTCCAACTATCTTTATCTGCTGAAAAAAACAGAAATGAAGGCAAAAGGGCAACCTGCACCTTTAGAGTTTGTGAGAAAAGATTTGAATTTTATGATTGTAAACAAGCGAAAGCAACAACTGCTTTCAGGCGCTTACGACAAAATATATCAGGATGCCATTAAAGACGGCACATTTGAAGTGTATAACCCATGAGAAATATAAATTTGCATAATAGTATCAAAAAAACGATGAGCATGAATTCGGTACACGCGCGTGCCATCAATTTTGTTGCTTGTTTTTTTATTGTCATTAGCGCATTTGCCAGCGACACGCTTGTGGTAGATAAAGTAATTGGCGTGGTAGGCGATAACATTATTCTGCTTTCAGATATCGAATTGCAATATGAGCAACTGGCTGCCGAAAATCCTGAGGTGCCAACAGAATTCAAATGCGAAATTCTGAATCAGATGCTTACGCAAAAATTATTTTTGCAGCAAGCCAAGCTTGATAGTATTGTTATTTCTGAAGATGAAATTGAAAGCGAACTAAACAGGAGAATACGCTACTTTACCGCCATGATTGGTTCCGTAGAAAAGCTGGAAGACTATTATGGCAAAAGCATATTGGCTATTAAAGATGAATTCAGAAAAGATATTGCCGACCAGTTGCTTGCACAAAGAATGCAGGGCAATATCTTCGGAAGTATAAAAGTTACTCCTTCGGAAGTAAAGAAATTTTTTAACAGCATTCCTAAAGACAGCATTCCTTATTACAATGCCGAAGTAGAAATAGGGCAAATTGTGAAGAAGCCCGAAGTAGCCATTGAACAAAGGCAACTGGCTATTGAAAAAGTAGAAGGCATTTTAGCCCGCGCCAGAAAAGGCGAAAATTTCGCTACGCTTGCTACTATATATTCTGAAGATCCGGGCTCGGCAAATAAAGGAGGCGAGTTGGGTTTTGTTGGCAGGGGTGAACTGGTTACCGAATTTGAAGGGGCTGCTTTCCGTTTAAAGCCCGATGAAATAAGCGATATCGTTAAAACAAAATTTGGTTATCACATCATTAAAATGCTTGAGCAAAAAGGCGAAAGGATTAGAGTGAGCCACATTCTTATAAAGCCAAAAACCAGCACTTATGATTTGCAGGATGCTATCACTTTTTTAGATTCAGTAAGAACATTAATTACAGACAGCGCAATGACTTTTGAAAAAGCGGTAGATAAATTTTCGGAAGATGAAGAAAGTAAAAGCCAGGGGGGCTTATTAGTAAACCAGCAAACCGGTAACGCTTCTTTTGAAATCAGCCAGTTAGATAAAAACGTATATTTTGCCATTGATAAATTAAAAGTGGGCGAAATTTCCAAGCCACAAATTTTTGTTACTGCCGAAGGCGAACAGGCTGTAAGAATATTAATGTTAAGAAGCGAATCGGCTGCACACACCGCTAACTTACAAGACGATTATTACAAAATAAAAGCCATTGCCCTGCAAAGAAAACAAGAAGCAGAATTAACCAAATGGACTGAGAGAAAAATTGAATATACCTACGTGAATTTGAACAGCGGGTATAAAGAATGCCCCAATTTAAAACACTGGTATAAAAAAACAGATACAACACAATAAACTATGGCACAATTTAATTCTGATGTGGAAGCGATAGATGCGCTGGCATCTAACTATAAAAATTTAAAAGCTGAAATAGGTAAAAAAATAATAGGGCAAAGTGAGGTAATAGATTTTGTTTTAATTTCCCTGTTTTGCGATGGGCACAGTTTATTGGTTGGTGTGCCGGGCCTGGCAAAAACATTATTGGTAAACACCATTGCCGATGTGCTCGATTTAAAATTTAAGCGCGTTCAGTTTACACCCGATTTAATGCCTTCTGATATTACCGGTTCAGAAATTTTTGAACAAGGACAGGGCTTCCGTTTCAATAAAGGCCCCATCTTCGCCAACATTATTTTAGCCGATGAGATAAACCGTACTCCGCCAAAAACACAAGCGGCTTTATTGGAAGCCATGCAGGAAAGAAACGTAACCGTTGGCGGAACCAACCATAAATTAGATTTGCCGTTTTTTGTTTTAGCTACACAAAACCCCATTGAGCAGGAAGGCACTTACCCATTGCCCGAAGCGCAGTTAGACCGTTTCATGTTTAATATCGTGGTTGATTACCCCGATTTTGCTGAAGAGCTGGAAGTGGTAAAAAGCACAACTACCTCAAAATCGGTTACCATTCAAAAACAAATTACTGCCGAAGAAATTCTTTTTTT
This sequence comes from uncultured Chitinophagaceae bacterium, assembly GCA_964430605.1. Lineage (GTDB taxonomy): Bacteria > Bacteroidota > Bacteroidia > Chitinophagales > CAIOSU01 > CAYSGX01. The sequence continues at coordinate 573 of CAYSGX010000039.1, read as the reverse complement.
CCAAAAGCTGATTCGTAAAGTGCCGGTAGCAGATAATGTATTGGAATACGCGGTGGGCTTAGCCACCAAAACACGTCCTAATACTGCTAAAGCCACTGCCGATGTAAACAATTATTTATCATGGGGAGCAGGCCCCAGGGCATCGCAATTTTTAGTGCTGGGTGCAAAATGCCATGCGGCATTAAGAGGTAAATACTCGCCCGATATTGAAGATGTAAGAGCCGTGGCATTACCTATTCTGCGCCATCGTATTGTTAAAAACTACAAGGCAGAAGCTGAAGGTATCAGCATTGATGACTTGGTGAAGCGTTTATTCTAAAAGAACCTGAGTTCGGGAGTGGTAGGGGCGTAGCCGTCAGGCTAACAACTTAATTTTCGGGTGTCCCGATAGCTATCGGGATTGATACCAAAGCGTTTTCAAAGTTTCCCATTTTTACCTCACCCCTTTAAAAGGCAGTCGTGTATTCACCTACAGGGTTGCCCTCTCCACGTGGAGAGTATGTGTTTAGCGTATTTTATTAATTAACGTGAGTTCGAGATAAGAAAGAACGTAATTAATTGGTACTTATCTTT
>CAYSGX010000038.1:0-13552 GCA_964430605.1 uncultured Chitinophagaceae bacterium | reverse complement strand
CTTTGTGTGCGTCAAACACCAATTCATCATGCACCTGTAAGGTCATGCGGCTTTTGAAATTGTGTTTTTCAAATTCGGCATGAATGCGGTTCATGGCAATTTTAATCATGTCGGCAGCCGTGCCCTGTATGGGCGTGTTGATGGCGTTGCGCTCGGCAAAGCCGCGCACGGTATGATTCGCGCTTTTAATATCGGGCAGCTTGCGCCTTCTGCCTTTCAGCGTTTCGGCATAGCCCTTTTCTTTCGCCTGCGCAATGGCATCGTCCATATACTGCTTAATGCCCGGGTAGGTTTTAAAATAGGTCTCAATTATTTCTTTGGCTTCGGTGCGCGTTAAGCTGCTGCGTTGCGACAAGCCGAAAGCCGATATGCCGTAAATAATACCGAAGTTCACCATCTTGGCGTTGCCGCGCATTTCTTTGGTTACTTGCTCTAAAGGCACATTATACACTTTGGCGGCAGTGGCAAGGTGAATATCCAAATCATTATTAAACGCTTCGAGCATGGCTTCGTCTTTGCTGATAGCGGCAACAAGGCGCAATTCAATCTGCGAATAATCTGCCGAGAGGATTACATATTCTTCGTTGCGCGGAACAAATGCCTTGCGCACCTTTCTGCCGTTTTCGGTGCGGATGGGAATGTTTTGCAGGTTGGGGTTTGTGCTGCTTAACCTGCCTGTTGCGGCAACGGTTTGGTTAAAGGTTGTGTGTATGCGTCCCGTGCGCGGGTTCACCAACGCAGGCAAAGCGTCCACATAAGTTGATTTCAGCTTCACCAGTTCGCGGTAGTCCTGAATGAGCCGCGCAATTTCATGCTCGTAAGCCAGCTTGGAAAGCACTTCTTCGCCTGTGGCAAACTGCCCTGTTTTGGTTTTTTTGCCTTCGTAAGGAATCTGCATTTTCATAAACAGCACCTCGCCCAACTGCTTGGGTGAATCAAGATTGAAAGTTGTGCCTGCGATTTCAAAAATTTTAAGTTGTGCGGTTTGCGCATCGCGGTCTAATGTTTTGGAATAATCTTTCAGGTAATTCACATCCACCTTCACGCCTTCAAATTCCATATCAGCCAACGTTTTCACTAGAGGCGTTTCTATTTCGTGAAACAATTCCTCAAAATTTTCTTCTTTTATTTTCGGGGCGAAAACCTGCTTCAACTGCAACGTGATGTCGGCATCTTCAACGGCATATTCTTTTATTTGCTCTAATCCCACATCGCGCATACTGCCCTGATTTTTTCCCTTCTTGCCAATCAGCGTTTCAATAGAAACAGGCGAATAGCCGAGATAATTTTCAGCTAACACATTCATGTTGTGGCGGGTTTCAGTATCTAACAGGTAATGCGCTACCATCGTGTCGAATAACGCCCCGCGCACATCAATTTCATATCCTTTCAGCACAATTAAATCGAACTTGATGTTCTGCCCGATTTTTAGAATATTTTCATTTTCAAAAACGAGTTTAAATTCCTCCAAAATGGTTTTCGCCTCGTCCCTGTTTTCTGGAAAAGGAATATAAAAACCCGTGTGCTTTTCAAAGCTGAATGATAAGCCGACAATCTCACATTCGGTAGCAACAATAGAAGTAGTTTCGGTATCGAAACAGATTTCTTTTTGTTGTGAAAGCTGCACAATGAGATTTTTTCTTGCTTCGGAAGTGGTTACGGCTTGGTAGTTGTGTTGAACGTTAGAGATGTTTTTTCCTGAAAAATCCCCCTCTGGCTCCCCCTTTCCAAGGGGGAGAACTTGCTCCGAACCTGCTGTTGTCTGTTGTCTGTTGTCTGTCGTCTCCGAACTAAACATATCAAAAGTCTGACCCACTTCCGTTTTTTTCAGTGCAGGTTGGTTCACGGTGAAATCATCACCTAAAATTCTTTTGCCTAATGTGCGAAATTCGAGTTCAGCAAAAAGAGCAATAAGCACTTCTTTATTTGGCTCAGTAATAATCAGTTTTTCTTCTTCTACTTCAACAGGCGCATCTACTATAATAGTGGCTAACTTTTTCGAGATAACAGCGAGTTCCTTATTTTGCTCCACGCGCTCTTTCAGCTTGCCTGTAAGCTTGTCGGTATTGGCTAACAGATTTTCAACGCTGCCAAATTCGTTCACTAATTTGATGGCAGTTTTTTCGCCCACGCCCGGTATGCCGGGAATATTATCAACGGCATCGCCCATTAAGCCGAGTATGTCAATCACTTTTTTAACATCGTCAATCTGCCAACGCTCGCACACTTCTTTCACACCCAGAATTTCGTAGGGCTTACCCATATAAGGCGGTTTCCAGATAAATATTTTTTCCGAAACCACCTGTCCCAAATCTTTATCGGAAGTAACTATGTAAGTGGTATAGCTGCGTTGCTCGGCTTTCTTGGCAATCGTGCCAATCAAATCATCAGCTTCATATCCTGCCAGTTCTATAATCTGAATGTTCAGGGCTTCAATAACAGCACGGATATAAGGTTCTGAAATAATAATGTCTTCAGGCGTTTCCTGACGATTGGCTTTATAAAATTCATGTTCCGTTGTCCGGTCGGGCTTACCTAAATCGAATACTACCGCAATATGCGTGGGCTTTTCTTTTTGCAGCAAATCAACCAGCGTATTGGTGAAGCCGAAAATAGCAGAGGTGTTCAAGCCCTTAGAATTGTAAATAGGATTTTTGCCCAAAGCAAAATAGGCGCGGTAAATCAATGCGTAGGCATCAAGCAAGAAAAGGCGTTTGTCGGTCATTCTTTAGTATTGAGATTTGGATATGCGATATTTCGATGTTCGATATTCGACAAAAAAATTGGAAACTGGAAATAGAATATGATTTGCAGCGTTAGCGACTTGCGTTTTTTATAATTAACGCTTCATTAGACTTCTTCGGAAAATGGACATTATCACCCTGATTTATCGAAGGGTGGTTGCGCAGACTGCCCAAAATGGTTCGATAAACTCCTTGAAAGGGATACCTTTCTTTTTACTGCTGAGATAAAACCTCATTTGCAATCTGCATCACAGATGAAGCGGATTAAAAGATTTCACAGAAAATGATGGTTGGTATTTTCAAAATCTGTGTCATCCTGTAATCTGCTTCATCTGTGATGTTGATGACACAATGCTTGCCATCGTTGACACAATCACCAACGATTCCTTTTCCTTTGGCACTTGTTGCTGATAACATCAACAAAGGCGAAATTTGTTGCTTATATATGCCCACACCCAAAATAAACCTCAACGATTACACTTATAATTTACCCGATAATCGCATTGCCAAATTCCCTTTGTTGCAACGCGACCATTCTAAACTGTTGGTATATCAACAAGGCAAAATCTCTGAAAAAAAGTTTTATGACTTGCCTGAATTATTAAATACCGAAACTTTTTTGGTTTTTAATAATACCAAAGTAATTCCGGCCCGTATTTTTTTCAGAAGAAGCAGTGGTGCGCTGATAGAAATATTTTTGTTAGAGCCGGTATTGCCATCGCCTGTGGTGGCGGTTGCAATGGGTGCAACCAAAAGTGCGGTGTGGAAGTGCATGGTGGGCAACCTGAAAAAATGGAAAGAAAACGAAATATTGGAGAGAGCAATTCCTATTCAGCATGAAAATTCCGACAAAATAAATCTACAAGCCAAATGGCACGATAAAGAAAAAATGCTTATTGAGTTTTCGTGGAAAGAGGAGCAGGTTTCTTTTTTAGAAGTGTTGAAGGCCGTGGGCAAAATTCCTATTCCACCTTATTTGAATCGTGAAGCCAATGAAGCTGACAGCACACAATACCAAACCGTATATGCCAAAAACGAAGGTGCGGTTGCTGCACCCACTGCGGGCTTACATTTTACCGGTGATGTGTTGCAACAGCTTGCCACAAAAGGCATTCAGCAAGAATATATAACGTTGCATGTTAGTGCGGGCACTTTTCAGCCTGTAAAAAACAAGGAAGATGTGCAGCAACATACCATGCACAATGAACAACTCATTTTTTCAAAAAACAATATTGAAAAGCTGCTGAAACACACGGGCAATATTATTCCGGTGGGGACGACTTCCATGCGCTCGTTAGAATCGTTGTATTGGTATGGTGTGAAATTATTGGGTGGTAACGATACTCGTTTCAGCATAGCAAAACTTTTTGCTTATGAAAACGAAGCAAAAAATATTGATGTAAAAGATGCGTTGCAAGCGGTACTGCAATATATGCAGCAACACAACTTAGCGCATATTGAAGGCACTACTGAAATATTGATAATGCCCGGCTATCAATTTAAAATGTGCAAGGGCTTAATTACTAATTTTCACCAACCCGACTCTACTTTGATTTTATTAGTAGCTGCTTTTATTGGCGAAGATTGGCGCAAGGTTTATGATTATGCTTTAGAAAATGATTTTCGTTTTTTGAGTTATGGCGACAGTTCTTTGTTGCTGCCTTCAATTATATCTAATTAAGCAGTCTGTAAAACCTAAAACAGTTAACACTTTTTCTATATTATACTGAAAGTTCTGAACTTAATTTTTTTGAAAACCTGAGTTGTTTCGGTATAAGCTAAATCGCTGTTTTGTATATTGCAGCCGATGAAAAAAATGGCAGCGGTCACTGCAATAAGCAGTTTTATTCCCGATTTTGTGCTCGACAACACATTGTTGCAGCAATTGGTCGATACCAATGAAGAGTGGATTGTTTCCAGAACGGGCATTCAGGAACGAAGAATATTAAAAGACAAAGGCACTTCACATATGGCAATAAATGCCGTGAAACAGCTTTTGGAAAAAAGTAATACTGCCCCTTCTGAAATTGATTTGGTGATTTGTTGTACTGTAACGCCCGATTATCAATTTCCTGCCACTGCCAATATTGTTAGCGAATCCTGCGGCATTAAAAATGCTTTCAGTTTTGATTTGAATGCGGCTTGTTCAGGCTTTGTATATGGCTTGGTAACTGCTTCAAAATTTATTGAAAGCGGCAGCCACAAAAAAGTAATTGTAATTGGTGCCGATAAAATGTCTTCTATCATTAATTATGAAGACCGCCAAACCTGCGTAATTTTTGGCGATGCGGGGGCTGCCGTTCTGTTAGAGCCTAATGAAGAAGGCTTCGGTATAATAGATGCACACTTGGGTACCGATGGCGCGGGCTTTGAGTTTTTACACCAGAAAGCCGGAGGCTCAGCAGCTACGCCCACTTTTAAAACCATCGAAGCGAATGAACATTTTGTGTATCAGGAAGGTAAATCGGTTTTTAAAGTAGCCGTTACAAAAGTTACCGAAAGCGTGGAAGAGATAATGCAGCGCAATCATTTAACTACCGAAGATGTACATTGGTTTGTGCCACATCAGGCCAATATTCGCATCATCGAATCGGTAAATCAGAGGCTGAAATTTAAACCCGGACAAGTAACCGTAAATATTCAGAAATACGGAAACACCACCAATAGCACTATTCCGCTTTGCTTAGATGAATGGCAGCATTTATTTAAAAAAGGCGACAATATTATTTTAGCCACCTTTGGAGGTGGTTTTACCTGGGGCGCAGTATATTTAAAATGGGCTTTGGGTGGGGAATAATACTAATTGTATCCCGATGTTTTCAGGATTTACAATAGTTTATACCGTAAAGCATTAGCCGAATATTGAAATATAAACGGTATAATTTTTTTAACTTCGTGTTCCAATAAATTGAAAAAAATAATATGGCAACAACCGCAGACATTAGAAACGGATTAGTAATTGAATTTAACCACGACCTGTATCAGATTACCGAGTTTCAACACGTAAAACCCGGCAAAGGCGCAGCGTTTGTGCGCACCAGATTAAAAAGCATGACCAGCGGAAAGGTTTTAGACCATACATTTAGTTCGGGAGAAAAATTAGAAACCGCCCGTGTAATTGGCAAGAAAATGCAGTTCTTATATGCTGAAGACGGTATCTACAATTTTATGGATAACGACACCTTTGAGCAAACTACTATTGATGCCAATCTTTTAGAAAATACCGATTTGTTACTGGAAGGCATGGAAGTAGAAATTTTCTATCACGAAGAAACCGATAAAGCCATCAGGGCCGAGTTGCCTCAATACATTGTTTTAGAAATTACCTATTGCGAGCCGGGCTTAAAAGGCGATACTGCCACTAACGCATCGAAAAGAGCTACCGTAGAAACCGGTGCCGAAATAAATGTGCCGTTGTTTGTAAACACAGGCGATAAAATTAAAATAGACACTGCTAAACGCGCTTATGTAGAGCGTGCTAAATAAAACCCACACTATGGATTTCAAACAAATACAAGAGTTAATTCGCCAGGTTAGTAAAGCCGGAGTCAGCGAAGTAAAAATAGAGCAAGGCGATTTTAAAATCACTATTAAAGCTAAAGGCAGCGAGTATGTCGCAGTAGCGCCTGTTGCTGCCCCTGTATTACAGCAGCCAATAGCAGTAGCTCCTGTGGTGGCAACACCTGCGGCTGAGACAAATAATACGGTAGCTGCTGCTGAAACAACAGTAGCAGAAAACGCCAAGTTAATTACCGTAAAATCTCCGATGATTGGTACTTTCTATCGCGCTTCAGGGCCCGATAAAGAGCCTTTTGTAAAAGTGGGCGATAATGTTTCTAAAGGCGATGTATTATGTATCATCGAAGCCATGAAGCTGTTTAACGAAATAGAATCGGAGCACGAAGGCAAGATTGTGAAATTTTTGGTAGATGATGCCACACCGGTAGAATACGACCAACCATTGTTTTTGATTGAAAAAGTATAAGAATTTACGGGCGTTATATTTTTTCAGCCTGTAATTTTTTATCATTTCAACCACACTTCAACCTTATAACAAAAAACAATGTTTAAAAAAATACTGATTGCCAATAGAGGTGAAATAGCCCTGCGCATTATAAGAACATGCCGGGAAATGGGCATTAAAACCGTTGCTGTATATTCTACTGCCGATAAAGACAGCTTGCATGTGCGCTTTGCCGATGAAGCCGTGTGTATCGGCCCGCCTTCGGGAAAAGATTCTTACCTGAAAATTGCCAATATTATGGCAGCGGCAGAAATTACCAATGCCGATGCCATTCATCCGGGCTATGGTTTTTTAGCTGAAAATGCTTCGTTTGCTGAAATATGCAACGACTATAAAATAAAATTTATAGGCCCCACAGCAGCCATGATTAATGCTATGGGCGATAAAATTACCGCCAAGCAAACCATGATTAAAGCAGGCGTTCCGGTGGTGCCCGGCTCTGACGGTTTAGTAACCGATTTAGCCGATGGTAAAAAAGTAGCCAAAAAAATTGGTTATCCTGTATTAATAAAAGCAACCGCAGGTGGTGGCGGAAAAGGCATCAGGATAATTAAAAATGAAGACGAGTTTGAAACTGCCTTTAACCAGTCGCGCACTGAAGCCAAAGCCTCTTTTGGCGATGATGGCGTGTATATCGAAAAGTTTGTGGAAGAGCCGCGTCACATCGAAATTCAGGTAGCCGGAGACCAGTATGGCAATGTGATTCATCTTTCTGAAAGAGACTGCTCCATACAGCGCAGAATGCAAAAGCTGGTAGAAGAATCGCCATCGCCTTTTGTAGATGATAAGCTGCGGAAAAAAATGGGCGAGGCTGCCATTAAAGCCGCTAAAGCCATCAACTACGAAAGCCTGGGCACTATTGAATTTCTGGTAGATAAGCACAAGAATTTTTACTTCATGGAAATGAACACCCGCCTCCAGGTGGAGCATGGTGTTACCGAAGAAGTAATTAATCACGATTTGGTGAAAGAGCAAATTAAAATAGCGGCAGGCTCTAAACTGGAAGGTAAAAATTATTTCCCTACAGGGCACTGTATTGAATGCCGCATTAATGCCGAAGACCCTTATAAAAACTTTGCGCCCAGCCCCGGAAAAATTACTTCGCTGCACACCTCTAAAGGCCAGGGCGTAAGGGTAGATACCCACGTATATGCGGGCTACACGGTGCCGCCTTTTTACGATTCTATGATTGCAAAATTGATTTGCAAAGCCAATACCCGTGAAGAAGCTATTACCAAAATGGACAGGGCTTTACAGGAGTTTATTGTTGAAGGCATTAAAACCACCATACCTTTCCACATTAAATTAATGCGCAACGAAGATTTCAAAAACGGCAACTTCACCACTGCCTTTATGAATACGTTTGAGTATTAACCTGAAATGGGAAATTCATACCCCCCATTTACATCAATCGCTTTTTCAAAGGCTATTTGCCCTTTTGCCTGAAATACAATGCTTAGTAGTAGACTATCAGTATCCTCATTTTATAACTATCAGCCTGCCCTGGTGTACACTTCCCCGTAATGTGATTATTTCATACAGGTAAGTACCACTGCTTATTGATGATATATCTGCTACAGTTTCAGTGGCTATTGCAGTTATCACTTTCTGTTCTTTTCCATACACATCATACAGTTTTACGGTTACAGGTTCGGTTATTGTTGCTGCTTTGCTGATGGTGATTTCATTGGTGGCGGGGTTGGGATATACAGATACTTTTAAATCATCCTCGTTATATTCATTTACGGAAGTAATACACTCCGGATATTGTGTGTAGTAGCAATTAGGGTCTGTTAAGCCACAGTAATTACCCATGCAGCCGTTGCTGTCTAATTTTACCAGCCACAGGTCTTGGTCAGCTTCAAAGGTTTTCCCTAATAATATTAATCCTCCATCATCTGTTTCCTGAAAATCGTGGAGTTCTGTTGAGGCTACATTCCCCGTTAATATTCTTTTTCTCGAATATCGCCTCTCCCATATGAAATTTCCAGAAGTATCCAGTTTTGCTATATAGCCTACTATTCTGTTATTCCACAAGGGATCATAAGTCCATCCACACAATATTAAATGTTCGTTGTCAGACGACAACCTAATTGATATTAAATATAATCTGTCATCAGTGGGAACAAAAGATTTCCAGTAGCTCAACCCTGAACTATCAGACTTAGTAATAAAATAGCTTGATTTTGATTGATTATTGATTATTGTATCTCTACAGCTATGAAAAACAAATTCTCCATTGGGTAAAACGGCAAGTTCTGCTCCGCAATTGGGCGTTGTGTCTCCGTAAATTCTTGTCCATACATCATTGCCCATACTGTCTATGTGTATTACAAAAGCATCTTTTTTATTTGCTCCGTTTTCTACCCATCCCCCCAACAAAAATCCATTATCGGTATAGTTTACAATTTTAACTCCTCTGCCATTTTCGGTTTGTGGGTATATCTTTTCCCACACCGTGTTACCTATACTATCAACTTTTACACAATAGAACTTGCTGTGGTTTTGGTTGCCGAAACTTTCACTTTCGCCTACCATTACATAGCCTCCGTCTGAAGCTTCTACCACTGTATAACCCACTTCTTTTTTGTTTCCGCCAAAACTTTTTACAAATAAAGTATCTCCATTAGCATCAAATTTTATTATACAGGCATCATAATGAGCTTTGGAAGTGTCATATTCAGTAACTGCTACAATATAATTGCTATCACGTGTCTTTATGAAAGAGCCATTTGTAGAACCATAATAATGAGTACCAAGTTTGCCAAATACTTTGGCACTTATAATATTTCCCTCAAAATCGCAATCTACTATCTTACATGCTCGCCAACCTTGAAACTCCTGAAAATCGCTGCACATGCCAAATAATCTGTATCCAAATGGTTCATTAACGACTGATATAGGACATTCATAGCCCCCATTTACATCAATTGCTTTTTCAAAGACTATTTGCCCATTTGTCTGAAATGCAATACTTAGCAATATGATTATCAGTATCCTCATTTTATAACTATCATCCTGCCCTGGTGCAGTTTTATTTCCTGTTGGTTAATAATATAAATATAAGCCCCGCTGTTCAGGTTGCGCAGGCTTATGGCGGTTTCAACCTTATCTTTCTCTAATATAGCCGTTATCTGCATTTTTCCATACATATCATACAATATAAAGTTTGCAGCCTCGCCTGTAATGCCTTTATATACTACCAATTCGTTATTAGCAGGGTTGGGGTATATTTTTATAATGTTTTCTGCCAGCTTTTCTTGTGCAGGATTTTGTTCTTCTTCAAAATAGGCTTTGCGAAACTGGTTAGGTATTTCTATTGGCTCAATCAGTTCTTCAAATATTGTGTCGGCTAAGAAGGTAAGCAGCGATTTTGCTTCCTGTGCCGCTTTAGTATTGGTTTCGCTTATTTGCCACAGCTCGTCAATAGTGGCGCTGTCGGCTTCATACCATTGCTTGTTTTGCCCTCTTAAAGCTATATACAGCCACGTAATGTTTCTATACTGCCTTAGCTCTTCATTGTGCCGGGGCAATTCGGCAAGTAAAGCAGCGGCATTGGCGGTATCATCTTCCATTAAGTACAATTCGGTTAGTTTGGCTTTCCATGTAGTAAAGGTTTCCATTTCGAGCGTATCAATAATGTGGCTAAGGTCTAAAGCGGCAGTATCTGCCAGCGCTGCCCTGATGCGCCCGTTGTAAATCATGCCCTTGTAATGTTCCAGGCGATATACCTGCTTCATGGTATCGAGCCTGCCGGTGGCGGGGCTGTCTTGCGCAGCCAATATGGGTGAAAGGTAATCGTCCAGGCTCCACTGCCTTTCACGGGCAGCCTGAATTACAGGCATAGTATTAGGCGCGTTTACCAATAAAATATCTCTCACCTGCGCTTGGGTAAAAAATGGATGTTTGCTGGCATTTTGCGGCTTGGCTATTGCCGCTATCAGCACATCATCGGTAAGGCGGTTGCCCTGTGCCACCAAAGAATCTTTCATTTGTGCTGCGGTAAGGCTATAGCCGTTTAGCATACTTAACAGGGCGGTGCGATTGGGCAGCAAGACATTTAACAGACTATCGGCTTTGTTTTTTAACTGGTATATGCCACTCCCGTTATAACCCGATGGTATAATGGAACAATCAACCGATGTGGAGTTACATTGGTTTAATTCTACATCTATATTAACACAATTAACTTCAGGCTTGTATGCCGCCAAAGAAGGGTTTCCTGTAGTGTTAATGTGATGATAGGTAAGCCCGGTGGTTTGGGTATTGGCATCGGCAATATAAATATGGGGGGTAAGCCCTGTTGCCCCGCTGCAATCGGCAAAAGTATTGTTGGCAGGTCTTTCATCATTAGTACCTTGCCCCGGTAAACACAACCCTTGGTCTTGCTTAATTTCGCCCGAAGTAATGGCAAAATGATAATAATCGTCAATAAAATCATTGCATAAATATTCTACCCCGCTATTGTTGTTAGAAGATTGCGCGCCCACAAAAAAATCTTTATAGGTATTGTTAAAAATTACCTCATTATCGTTGCCTGTGTTGTTAATGTAGGTGCCTATGCCATAGGCAAAGCCATCTTGCGTGGCACTGCAATTTATAGTATTATCTTCAATGTTGTATCCTGTGCTGCCATCCATATAAATACCATACCCTGGGTATGGAAAATGGTTTCTTCTTACTGTAAAAGTATTGCTTGTAATAGACGAATAAGGGCTGCCTGAACTGTAAATCGCATTAATGTTATTGGTAAACTCCGCATCGCTGACATTAAAATTTGCTATAGAGTTTCTGGCCGATAAAACTTTAATGCCATAATCAAGATTAGTGAATCTGTTATTCTGAGTTGCTGTTTTTTGAACCGTAAATTGAGACCATATACTGTTTATTCCAATCCCTTTACTTCCCATAGGTATATTTATCAAGTTTTGCAGCAAATAATTCCCTCCTGTAAATGATACTCCCCTAACAAAAAACAACTCTACATGTGCATTGGGTTTATAGCCATGCAATAAACTGCCTGAAGTAGAAAATCTGCATCGGTTAATTCTGCTTATATGTAGATGCCTGTATGGAGCAAACCTCAGCCCTGTAATACAATTTTCAATAACGAAATCATTTATAAGCACTATACCTCCGCTGTAGTCGGTAAGCAGCGCATTATTTTCTAATCTTCCAGATAGTACTCCTGTTTTTGCTTTTTCAATCATGGCTTGGTTTCCTGTAGTTCTATCCGCTATAAAGACTCCATGATTGGTTGATGTTTGCGGGTAACTGCCATCTAAGACATCTTCAATATCGGGATGTGCTAAACTGCCGTTGCCCCATACTTCTATACCCGCCCAGTAGTCGTGGCACATACTGGTTATTTTCCCGCCATTTCTCAAAATTAACCTGCCGCCTCTTTCCACAATTATTTTTCCATCGGCAGGCATAAATACGGTACAAGCTATAATCAAAGTCCTGCCTGTGTTTACTATTATATCCCTGTCCATATATTTTATTTCATTATCCCATTCCAATGTGCCGGAAGTATAGTTTGCAACTTCAAAAGCGATTAGTTTTTTATTGCAATCATCAGTACTAATATAGCTTCTGTTTAAAAATGCCTGATGTATTTTATTTAACTGGCACGGGGTAAGAAACACCGTTGTACCATAATTCATAATATTATTACCCCCTTGTGGTGTTGTACTCGTAACATATACATTTGTTAACTCGTCACAATTACTGTCGTACTCACTTACTAAAATAGGGGTGTCGCTGCAACCGTCATCCCAGCCTATTGCTAATTCACAGGTATATTTTTCTTCAACCTCATCGTATAGTCCGAATAAATGACCTAAATCCAAACAATGACCTATTTCGTGATATAGCAAACCTTCATCGCTCCACCACCCACCTTGATTGGTGGTATATCTTTTCCACAAATTGCTAATGGCAATGGCATTTTGATTTAAAGCAATTCCATTTCCACTACCGACACTAATATCTGTATTTATCATGAAGAAAACGTCAATAACTTTTTCTTTGTGAACACTAAACTTATTTTTCAGTAAATACAGGTTGTCATATTCGTCTTCTGTAAATCCGTAATCTTCAACATCACTACTCCTCCAAAAATATATTCCTTTATCATATACATTATTAGGGTCTTTATATATCTCAAACCTGTATTTGGTGGGTAATGAAGCCACTGTATTGCCCGGTGGCAACATCATTGACTTAAATTGATTGGTTAACGCCAGTCCGTTTATGCCTCCGTTGCCATCTTCTGTTAAATCTCCGCCATTCATCAACATCTCTGCTATCCGGTAGCCGTTATTGTAACTATCGGTTATCCCGGGTACATTTACAGAAGTTTCTGTAAAGTTACCTGTCCATTCTCCTGAGTTTACAGGGTCTGGCATAAGCATAAAATGGAAATTAAGATAAACAGTTACTACTGGAGAATTTTCATTTGGTAAAGTGCCTACATCGCATCCGGCACTTCCGCTACTAAAAGCTTCAAATGAAGTATCGGGCTCCTCTTCTTCCCAATAATCTGTTTTACAATCAAAGTTTGCGTAGGGTATGGTAACTATAAATGAGCTGTTAACCGCATTACTGTTTCTTACTACCTTAAAATAATAATAGTTATTATAGCTGCAATTATGTAAATCAATCAATTCATTAGATAAATGGCTGATAAAGTTTTTTGTTACTATTTCATTCAATCCTCCGCATGTATTTTTATAAAGGGTAATGGTTTTTAAAGAATCGGTTAGTAATGTATTATTTCTAA
>CAYSGX010000037.1:3542-13576 GCA_964430605.1 uncultured Chitinophagaceae bacterium | reverse complement strand
GTTGAATTAAAGGTGATAGCGGTGATTGAGTAATGTTGTTGTAAGTAATAAATCAGAAAATGAAGCGGTATCTGAGTGTTTGTTTTTTGTTCATCTCAATTACTCTGAACGCACAGGTTGACAGTATTGAATATTGTCTTGGGATAGAGATTTTTGATTTTGACATTAAGAATCAGCAATACTTTTTTAGAATGTGGGACGATGGTTCAATGGTTGAAACGGACTCCATTATTTTTCAAACCGAAACATTTTTTAATAACTACACCGATAAAAGATACATTCATGGTTCTGAAGATTCTGTACAATTAGCCATTGCGTCCAGAACGTTAAAAACATTCTATGGCGAAGATATTTTGTTTAATAAAAGTATTCCCTTTATCAGAATATGCTGGCTTAAAGGAATAAACCCGACTATATTCAAAATAATTAAAACTCCAGAAGGATTACAGGCAAATGTAAAAATAGGCGATGGAAATTATGACAGGCATGGCAGTGTTTTGTTGGACTCATCTTTTTATTTGTCGAAAAAGATTGTGAAAAGAATAGAAGCACATTTAAATGACACAAGTTTGTTTGAACTTGATAATGGGGCATTTTGTACAGAGCATGTTTATCTGGCAAAAGTTTTCTATTTCGAAATTCATGATGGGAAAAAATATAATGTCTTTGTTGTAAATGAATGTAACTTAGAGAAGAAGCCTTACAAAAAGATATTTGAGTTGTACCGAATATTGGAGAAGAAATCATTGCCTCGCTTTTCTGGTAGAGGTGCGGGAGTGTCTAAGTGGTACAGAATATTGAGAAAACTACGTTGTTAGTCTATACATATTGTAACTACAAAACTTGCCAAAGACATCATGCTTTTATGAAATTAAGGTTGTCAATTTTGTTTTTCCTTTATAGCAGTTTCTAAGCCACCAATCCGTCAAACCTTGCAAGTCCATTTTCCAACCTTGCAACCGTTTCACCTTTTCCAATCAAAGTAGCCATGTCAAAAACAGTACATGTCCCGAAAACGACCGGAAAGAAATAGTTGTCCAGCCTAATTCCGAATGTTAATAAAATAAAGTAACGAACGCCTGCGATGTTAAACTTAACATTCCCTTAACACTGTTACAGTTGGTCTTGGGTACATTTGCTGCTCTCATTTTTAAGCATTGCAAGACTTTCAGTTAATATTTAATACGCTAAGCACAGAAGTCGCTATTTGTTTATTAGCGGGTATAGTATTGTCTTGTTTTTTTTCATTTATCAATGGCTTTCACGACACTGCCAATGCCGTTGCAACAGTAATCTACACCAACACGCTAAAACCCGTACAAGCAGTAATTTGGTCAGGTATATTTAATTTTCTGGGCACATGGGCGGGAGGCGTTGCTGTTGCTATGAGTATTGTGGCATTGTTTCCCGTTGCAGAAGTAATGAATGAAAGTTTTGCTACCATCATCATTATTCTTTTTTCAGTTTTATTTACCGCTATTTCATGGAATTTGCTCACTTGGTATTACGGAATTCCCTGCACAAGTTCTCATACATTAATGGGATCTTTAGTTGGAGCGGGAATCGGTTTCAGCCTGGTGGTTACTTATGGCGGTATCAACTGGAAACTGATTTTTGACATGGTTTTAGCATTAATTATTTCCCCCGCATTTGGTTTCTCTGCGGTGATATTGCTATTATCAATATTCAGAGCGCTTATAAAAAACAAAACCATTTTTGAACCCCCAAAAGGAAACCAACCACCACCCTTTTGGATTCGCGGAATATTAATTGGCACTTGTACAGGTGTAAGTTTTTTTCACGGCAGTAATGACGGGCAAAAGAGTATTGGTTTAATCATGATTATTTTAATGACATTTTTGCCGCTGCATTTTACATTAAACAATAACTTCGATAGCACTATTGCTTTTCAGCAAATAGAAAAAATAAAAACTGTATTAGAAAACAATAAAGAAAACAGCAGGCTGAAAAATGAAATAATGGCAAATACATTAATTGCAGAAGCGTTGTTAAATGATTTAACTGCTTTCTCAGGTAATGATAAAGAATTGTCTTTACGCCTAAAACAACAAATGCAGCTATTGCAAAAAAACCTGCGCAACTATGCCAAAAATCCTGATATTATAAGAAGTGCAGATGACAGAGAAATACTTGCATCATCGCTAAACAATATTTCTTCTTATACTGATTATGCACCCTATTGGGTAATTATGCTCATATCACTTTCGATAGGCATTGGAACCATGATAGGCTGGAAAAGAATTGTAGTAACTATAGGTGAGCGAATAGGCAAAACCCATTTAACTTATGCGCAGGGGGCTGCTGCCGAAATTGTTGCCGCAAGTACTATTGGATTGAGTACCGGCTTGGGGCTACCCGTTAGTACTACTCATGTATTATCATCGGGTGTAGCCGGAAGTATGGTTGCTTCAGATGGCGTAAAGAACCTGAGGCAGGATACCGTAAAAAATATTTTAATTGTGTGGGTATTAACACTGCCTGTAACCATAATTTTTTCAGGCTTAATTTTTATGCTGTTGCACTTTTTCTTCGGAAAATAACATCAGCCTTCAGATGTTTCTTCCGTTGCTTTTGGTTCTGTTAATTTCCTGGCTTCCGCTTTTTTCTTACCCAAATTATAAAGCACTTGCATAATTAAGAATACCGCCAAAAAATAAACAAAGCCCAGAATTGTATAAACATTTTCCCATCTACCGAATAAGCTGTGAAGATAATATACCAGCCCCACCGACACCAAAGACAAAACCAATAACGAAGTAGCTACTTGCCTGTCAGATAACCCTAAATATGCCAAATGGTGTGTCGTGTGATCTTTACCACCAACAAATGGCGATTGTTTTCTGGCTAATCTTCTAATAAATACTGTACTGGTATCTACAAGCGGCACAATAAACAATAACATAGGAAACAAAAACTGCCTGAAATCTATAAGTGAAACATTATCCTGACGATAATCCCAGAAAAACAAAATACTTATTCCGGCTAAAAACACTCCTAAAAACTGGCTGCCTGTATCGCCCATATACATTTTTGAAGGATGCCAGTTGAACAGTAAAAAACCTATCAGCGCGCCCAATACACCAAGAATAATTATGAGATAAAACGTGTCAATGCCTTTATCGGAAATTATCAAGACTACTCCCCCGAGCAATATAGATGCAGAAGTAGAAGCAGTAATTCCATCCATATTATCGAGCATATTGATAGAGTTCATCAACCCAATTACCCACAAAACAGTAATAAAATAATTTAACTCAACTATAGGCGACATGTGAATAGTATAGCCCGTGGTAATTAATAAATTGGCACAGGTAAATTGCCCGATAAATTTTACCAACGGGTTAGTGTTGTAAGCATCATCGGCCAGTCCCAATAAAAATCCTAAACTTGAGGCAGCCATTAACCCTACCAATTGTTTATTAAATACACCATCATCAACACTGGGAAAAACACCCAGCATTGCAATTGATATTAAAAAAACTATGTAAAAAGAAAAGCCACCAAGCGATGGCTTTGAAGAAGACCCCCAACGAATTTGCCCCGTATTAGTTGCATTTCTCATTCCAAGATTGGTAGAAAATTTCAGAATTAAAGAATTTATTAGTGCTGAAAAAAGAATAGCAATAGCAAAAAATACTATGTATAAAACAGGGTAAATATCTTGTGACAATTGATCTTTCATCTCTTATTCCTCAGTATCGTTTTTACCCAACATTCTACTAATAAAAGACTTCTTCTTAGGCTTTTCGGCTTCTACATAATAACCGGCACCATAACCATAGCCATAAGAATAACTATAAGAATAACTCTTATCATAATAATATCCTGAAACGCCTCTTCCGATATCATTCAGCACAAATGACAAATTTTGAATTTTATTTTCGTCAATCAGTTTATCCAGATTACCGGCAAATGCCTTGTCAGAATAATCTGCCCTGAAAACATAGATAGGGTAATCTGCCAATCTTACTAATTCTAACCCATCAGTAACCAAGCCAATAGGCGGGGTATCAAAAACAATGTAGTCGTATTTAGTTTTCAGTTCACTGATTAGCTTATCTAAACTATCAGATAAAATTAACTCGGCAGGATTTGGCGGAATAGGGCCTGAGGTAATAATATGTAAATTCTCCAGTTCTGATTGCTTTATACATTCGCTGATTATGTGTTTTCCTATCAACAAGGTGCTTGTACCTTTTTCATTATCAAAATTGAAAACTTTATTCAATCTGGGGCGTCTCATATCAAAATCTATCAACACTACTTTTTTGTCTAACAAGGCTAATATACCTGCAATATTAGTAGAGATAAAAGTCTTGCCTTCTCCTGAAATAGATGAGGTTATTGATATAATTTTTGATCCCGGGGTGTTATTAATAAATTGAAAATTAGACCTTATTTTTCTAAAAGACTCAGACAAAATAGATTTCGGGCTGGAACTAATAGAAATTGCTTGATTGGGTAAAATTTCCTGTACCGTAGGTATAGCACCCAAGAAATTAGCTTTGGTTTTTTTTCTTATCTCTTCTACAGAAATAATAGTATTGTGAAGTACATAACGAGCAACAATAATTAATAATGAAGCAATAATTACCGCCACAAAGGTTGCGAGCCAAATTGTTAATTTATCAGGTGCGATAGGCGCACCCGGAGTTGATGCTTTTTCCAAAATTGAATAATCTGAAACAATACCTTGGCGCGCAATTGAGTATTCTGCTAATTTATCTAATAGCGATATGTAATACTTTTCCAACATATCGTATTTCCTTTTTAACCTGTTGTACTCTGCTTCCTTTTCAGGTAACTCAAACAATAAATTATTGAGTTTAGCTTGCTTTTGTGCAATATCGTCCAATTTGAAATTGAGACGTTCATTGATGTTATTTAAATTAGTTAAAAGTTCTTCTCTAATCTGATTTGATTCTTTATTGATGAGAATAATTTTCGGGTGCTCTGCCGTAACTTTCAATAATAATTCTTCTTTTTCGCTTTCTAACTTTTTTAATCTATTTAAATATTCAGAATACCCTGCAAATTCGTTTTCTAATAGTCCTGTAGATAGTAATCGCAAATCTTTCAGGTTGTCTAAATATTTTTTAAACCAGTCCAGCATTTTCAGTTTAAATAATATTTCATTTTTTTCTGCCTCTAACACTGATATGCCAGAGTTAGTATTTTTCAAGGCATTCTCCGGGTCAGAAAATTGGTTCTCAATCATGAATAACCTGATAGAATCTTGGAAAGCGCTTAATTCATTTCTGAAAGTATCTATTTTTTCCTCTAAATATTTAATAACCTGATCTGCGCTTTCTGATTTTCTTTCTTTATTGAAAATGATGAATTCATTAACTAATCCTTCAGTCAATTCCTTACAGAAAACTATGTCATTACTTTGATATGCAATGCCAATATTGCTTCCTCCTTTAGGTGTAACTTCTAAATCCTTAATTACTTTTGATGTAAATGAGTTGAAATTTGTTACTTCAAAGTAATACCTTCTGGCAATAATATCTTTATCTGGTTTTTTGGTTTTGTTTACTTCAATAGCAAATAAATTATTCTCAAATAATTTTCCTAACGCAAAAGATTCTGTTACTGTCTTGCCATTTACATCATAACTAATTTCGTAACTTTTCTCATTGAGAAACCTGAAACTTATTTCTTTACCATATACTGATGCGTCTTTCACCTCATATAATGCAACTTCAAAGGGCGAATTTTTATACATTTCCGCAGTTACAAAACGGGTTCTTCCTTCAACAAAATACCTAATCGTTAAAGGTAATTTAGCAACTACTCTGTCAAGTAAAATTTTAGAGTTTAAATACTGAATATCCAGACTAATGTCTTCTGAAGATCTCATTAGTACATCATTCACTCCAAGTATTTTGGTAGTAGAATTGTCTGGTTTGTAAACAATAGTAGCCTTAGACTCATAAACAGGAAGCGTATAACGTAGATAAAAATAAACGAGCGTAAATGAAAAAAGTGCAATAAGAAATATCCAAACAAAACTTTTTCTAAAGCTTGAAATCAATAAACTAATATTAATGTCTTCGCCTAAAAGTTCTTGAATACTTCTTAGTATGGAGGTACCTGTGTTCATTTAGTTATTTCTTCTGAATAATAAAACCAAAGTAAGGGCAGTGGTTAACAGTCCCATATACGGAGCAATTTCTCTTAAAATTGCAGGTGCGGCTCTTGTAACAGGCTCAATCACCACCAAATCATTTGCCTGTATAATCATACCCGCATCTTTTAATCCGTTAATGGTTGAAAGGTCTATTTTTTTGATTGTCGGATTTTCGTATCCGCCTCTGATTACTCTGATTTTATTGGATTTTGCGTTTGCAGCTAATCCTCCTGATAATGCAAGCAACTCAGCCAGACTCGTATTTTCCCGAGGAAGAGGAACAACTTCCGCATTTCCCAAACCCGCAAAAACAAAAGCCCGTCTGTTAGATACATTGACTATTAAAAACGGGTCAACAAATACTGAGGCGTATTTCTCTTTTAACATTTTTTCTACTTCCAATCGCTTCATCCCTGCGACATACACTTCTCCTAAAATCGGTAAATCTACGGTGCCATCATCTCTTACAAAATATTGAGCCGTCCCGCCCTGCGCCATTCTTTGCATTTGCATTCCTCCCTCTCCTGTAGCCCAGTCAACCAACATCAATCCCTTTTGTGGCGTAATATTGAAAGTAATAAAATCACCATGCATCACAACATGTTCTTGTTGCTTCAGGTCGGTCATTTCATAATAATAGAAATCTTTTGTTTCTCTGAAAAGATAATTAGGGAAGAAGTACTTACATGAACTTAAAGTAAACAAAGGGAAAAGCAACAAAAGCAGTTTCTTCATCAGAAAATTAATAGGTTACGCAAAAATAAGTATTTCATGGTAACAAAAAGATTTATCGAATAAAACAAAACTTAACGCTTTAAAAGGCTGTTATAAAGCGTTTCCATATCTTTTGCCAGCCTTTTAAAGCTGTATTTTTCCATAATATGGCTGCTGCCCTTTTTTCCGAAGTTATTTCTCAAATCATCGTCTTCTATCAGTTTCAACAGGTTGTTGGCAAAAGAATTTATGTCGCCTGAATCGGAAAGCAGTGCTGTTTCGTTTTCAATAACTACATCTTTTATACCGCCAACCATAGTTGACACCACAGGTTTGTTTGATGCCTGCGCTTCAATAACACTTACGGGTGTGCCTTCATTAAACGAGGTAAGCGTAATAATATCCAAGCCTGCATTTACATAGTCCACATTTTTTATCCATGAAGTAAAAGTGAGCAGTTGTTTTTCGCTTCTGAAATCTGAACCTGTAAAATCAATTTTCAATTCATCAGCATAATTTTCAATATTGGTTCGTTCTTCGCCATCGCCTACAATAAAAAACCTTACTTTTTTTGAAGTTTTATTCCTTACTTCATTAATCGCATCTAAAAACAACCGATGATTTTTTACAGGCACTAATCTGCCTACCAAGCCAACGGCAATTTCATTATCGGCTATATTATAATCGCTTCGGAATTGTTTTCTTTTTTCAGGCTGGTTTTCGGCAAACTTTTGCAAATCGAAACCTAACGGAATGACCGCCATTTTTTCGGGTTTGCATATTTTGAAATCTTGTGTAAGCTCTTTTTTCTGCAAATCGCTGATGGCAATAATTTTAGTGCTGATTGCCGTCAAAAATCTTTCAATAAGAATGAAAATTTTTGTTTTTACAGGACTGAAATAGGAATGAAACACATGCCCATGAAAAGTATGTACAATCACAGGAACGCCTGTAATATAAGCTGCTACCCTGCCCAATGCTCCCGATTTTGCAGCATGGGTATGTACAATATCGGGCTTAAACTCACGAATTATTTTTATGATTTCAAAAAATGCTTTTATATCGTTGAGGGGGTTGATGGAACGGTGCATATCGGCAATATACTGTGGTTCAATGCCCATTTCTTTCACAATAAATTCGGAAGAAGCCTCTGTATCATCTTTCATGCCTGCCAACAGCATTGTTTCATAATCTGATGAAAGATGTTTTGAAAGATAGGCGGCATTATATGTGGGACCTCCCAAGTTGAGGCGGTTAATTATTCTTAATACTTTGGGCATCAGCTAAAATATTTTTTCCACCAGTATTGAAATACTATCAAAGCCCAAATCTGCGCATGGGCATCTTCAGGATTATTTGAATACAATTTTGCCTTTATTCTTTTTATTTCATTCACATCGAAAATTCCCTGCTGCTCTATAAAGGAATCGTTGAGCAAATCGTTTTCAATCAGCGATTTTAATTCATTTCTAAACCATTTCAGCAAAGGCACTTCAAAGCCGTGCTTGGGTCGGCTAAAAATTTCTTCGGGCAGAAATTCTTTGTAAGTGTCTGTTAAAATTTTCTTCCTTCGCTTTGCATCAATTTTATATTCTGACGGAAGTGAAAAAGCAAAGTCAACTACTTCATGGTCTAAAAAAGGCACGCGCACTTCAAGGCTGTTTGCCATTGACATTAAATCCACTTTCTGCAACATATCGTTGGGCAAAATCAACTGCGTATCGGCATAAAGCATGTCGTTCAAATCGCTTTTTGTTTCGCTGATATGCTGTAAAAAAAGTTGTTTCAGTTCGGCATATTTTTTTAAATCTATTTTTTCTCTGTTGTCAATTTTAAAATATTGCTGCGCATTTTTTTCCGCAACAAAACCGCACCATCGCCAATAACGCTCGCTGTTGCTTAATGAAAGCCCTTCGGCAAAGCGGCTCAACTGCCTTATGATATTCGATGCTTTTGAATTTCTTGATTTCGGTAATATATTCCATATAGGCTTGCCTTGCTTTACCAACGTATTCAGCAAGCTGCTTTGTCTTGCTCTCAGTTCGGCATGATGTTTATTGTAGCCTGCAAACAATTCATCTGCGCCATCGCCCGAAAGCGCAACGGTTATTTTTTGTTTGGTTTGCTTGCACAAAATATAAACGGCAATGGCAGAAGAATCTGCAAAAGGCTCGTCTAAATAATCAAGTATATTGAAAATTTCAGCATACAAATCATCGTTGCTTAATGAGAAAACGGTGTGATTGGTTTTTATTTTTTTCGCCACCAGATTGGCATATCGGGTTTCATCGAAATAGGGTTCGTCTTTAAATCCGATAGAAAAAGTATTTATGTTGGGGGAATATTGCGTTGCCAAATACGCTATTACGGAAGAATCTATGCCACCGCTTAAAAACGAACCCAACGGCACATCTGCAATCAGTCTGCGTTGAACCGATTGGTGCATTAATTCATTCAGCTTCACTTTAGCGTCTTCGTAGTTCAGCGAGGTGAATTTTCCCGATTTGAAATCATCGTTGATTTTGTAGTATCGCTTTACTTCAAATTGTTTTTTTCTGATGCTGATATAGTACCCGGGCAAAAGTTTTTTTACGCCTTCAATCATGGTTTCTGGTGCAGGGACATAATTCAGTTGAAAGAAAGTATATGCCGCATTGTAGTTCAACGCTTTTTTTACGGGAAATTGCAGCAGGGCTTTCATCTCAGAACTAAACACAAACATACTTTCATCAGCATAATAAAGCATGGGTTTTATCCCTATTCTGTCTCGTGCAATAAACAGTTCGTCTTCTTTTTTATCGTACACTGCAAACCCAAAAAAGCCGTTCAATTTCTGAAGACATGCTTTTTTATATTCGATATATAATTTCAGCAGCACTTCCGTATCAGAATCCGATTGAAATTTATAGCCCTTCTGCTCTAAATCTGATTTTAATATTTTGTAGTTATAAATTTCACCGTTGAAAATTATGGCGTATCTGCCTGTTTCATCGTACATGGGTTGGTTGCCTGCAGCAGACGTATCTATGATTGACAGGCGGGCATGCCCGAAAACCGCATTGTTCAGCAATACTGAATTTTGATTGTCGGGACCTCTTTTAGACAACTGCTGCACGGCAGGCTGAATAAAAGGCTGCAACTCGCTTGCATTATTCTTAAAACTATA
>CAYSGX010000037.1:0-3532 GCA_964430605.1 uncultured Chitinophagaceae bacterium | reverse complement strand
ATAAAACGGAAAAGATTATTTAAAGAGATTTAAAAAATTAGAAATATTGGATTCTACCGAAAAATGACTTTTTATTTTCTGTGTGGCTTGTGTTCCCATTTTTATTCTTAAATCGGTATGCTGAATTAAAGATGAAATCGCCTGCTTCCATTCGTCATTCGTAACACACCAAAATCCATTTATACCATCATCAACTATTTTTCTGTTTACCGCCACAGGCGAAACCAGTGCAGGAATGCCCAAAGACATATATTGCAAAGCCTTAAAACCACACTTTCCTTTTGCCCAATCGTCATTGGGAATAGGCATCAGCCCGATGTTCATTCTCAGTAAATCTGCTATTTCAGTTTCTTTATTCCATTCTATATATCGCAACGATTTCAAATTCCAGTCGGGCTTTCTGTTAGAAATTACCACAAAATCGAAATCAAAATCTTTTTCCAATGCTTCAATAACAGGCACAACAGGCTCTAAATATTTTATGGTTGAATGTGTGCCTGTCCAGCCGATTGCAACTTTTTCGCTGTCTTGATTTTTGGTTTTATTATGCAGATGAAGCATATCTATTGTAGTAGGATTAAGGATAACATTTGCATTGAATTTTCTTGCATAATCGCAAAGAAAATCATTACCACATGACACCTTTTCTGACCACTTTATAATTGAAGGTACTTTTCTGTACCACTTTAATTTAGAAACAATTTTATTCGATTCCGAAACATTTTCCAGCCATATAGCATCGTCAAAATCGTAAACAAATTTTTTTCTGAAAACTTTCACAATCAGCCATTCAAATACGGGAGGCCCCAAAGGTGCGGCTTCACGATGAATAAAAATCCAATCGTATTTTTTTAGCCTGAAAAGCATTAATGTTCTTCTTAGAAAGCCTTTGATAATTCCAACTGCTTTTTTGAAAACAAATCCTTTCTTATAAAGAATTTCCCATGTGGCATTATCAATGAAAGACTGAATATCATATTCAATCTCCGCATCTTTCAAGGCTTTAAAATATTGCTCAAACCTGAATCTTTGCGATGGGGCAAAGGATAACGGATAAGGGATAACGAAAAGGATTTTCATACTAATTGCCAATTAGCTCAACAACTTTTCATAAACCGCATTATATTTTTCAACTCCCGACTGAATAGAAAAATATTCTTCTGCGTATTTTCTTAAAGTGCTTTTATTCAATGATTTTTCAAAAAAAATTTCCAAAGCATCAGAAATTTCTTCCTCGCCTATATCTTCAATTAAATTTCCCCCTTCAGGATATTTATAAATAATATCATCTAAATCTCCCAACCCTTTAACTGATATCATCGGCAAACCACTTGCCCAATATTCTCCAAGTTTCGTAGGACTTCTGCCGATTGCGGAGAATTGCTTTTTATACAAGATTATTCCAACATCGCCTGCCATTAGGTATTTATGAACATCAGCATAAGAACTATTGACTATCCTGATATTATCTGTATTTACATTAAACCTTTTTAATTCAGCATTAACGTAATCAGGATTATCTTTTGAGAGTATCAAAAAATATGAGTTTTTATTTTTTAACCTTAATGTTTGGTATATCTTAAATATCCCCTCATTATTATAATTTGTACCTAACGCACCACTGTAGATCAGTACGTTTGCTTCACTAGGAATCTTTAAACTTTGTCTAACGCTTAATCTTATATCCTCACTAAAAGGTTTGAATACATCAAAGTCCACACAAGTCGGAATAACGGCAATATTATCGTTCTTTAATTGCTTACCTATTATTTCTCTCTTTCCTGTATTGGTTAGTGATATGCTGTAGTTGGATTCCCTAAAAAAATCTTTCTCTAACTTTTTGAAATATTTGTAAACGGGGTTAAACAAAATGTTATCCCATAATCCGCTTTCTTTTTTCTCGTCAGCCCACCAACCTCTCATATCAAAGATAAACTTACTCCTAAATTCTTTCTTGCATCTCAATCCTAAGATAGCAGCAATATATCCTCTGCAATGAACTATGTCGTAACTGTTATTACTATATAAATATTTAATGTGCTTCCAGCCAACATACAAATCTTTTAGCGTAGAAATTACAGATGGCGATTTAGTATAAGAAAGAGGTATCCAATTAATATTTCTGCCTTCAATACTTTTCAGAATTTCATCTTTAGATTTTTCATAGTTATCAGGTTTTTCAAAAGACAGAATGTCAAATATATAACCATATTTTGATAGCCTTTTTAAGTATGCCAATACCTGAGATTGACCTAAAGAGTCTGTCATTCCATCGTAAGAGATATACAGAATTCTACCTTTCTTGCTGCTCATAATACCAATTAATAAAATCTCTTATTCCCTCTCTGAAATTCTTTTTAGGCATATAATTAAATAGCTGTTGCGCTTTGGAAATATCGGCATAAGTAACATCAACATCTCCGGGCTGCATAGGTAATTTAATTATATTGGGTTCTGTATTCATTAGTTCATAAATAGTATTAATTAATTCTTTCAAGGTAACCGGTTGGTTGTTGCCCAAATTGACTGTGTCAAAAATATTATCGTTGGCTGCGATATAACTCAACGCATTTTCAATTCCTGAAACGGTGTCTTCGATATAAGTATAATCTCTCGCAGTATCTCCGTTTCCATACATTGAAATTGGATTGCCTTCGTCAATGAGTTTTACAAACTTATGAATCGCCAAATCAGGGCGCTGTCTTGGACCGTAAACAGTAAAAAACCTAAGATTCAGAATATCTATTTTATAGAGATGATGATAAACATGGTTCAACAACTCGCAGGAACGTTTTGTAAAGGCATAAGGGGAAATCGGACTATCTACAGCTTGGTTCTCATGAAAAGGAGTTGCCTTGGTATTGCCATATACGGAAGAAGAAGATGCAAATAACATTTTCTTTATACCTTTTTCTTTCATGAAATCAAGCACATTATTAGTACCTGTTATGTTCGTTTTGATATAATTCTCCGAATCTTTTAAAGATGGCAATACTCCTGCTTTAGCAGCTAAGTGAATAACAACATCTATTTCTTTTCCGATTTTATTAAACAAACTTTTGTTTGAAATATCAAATTCTAAAAAAGTAAACTTATTTGAAGACAAACTTCTCTCTAAATTTCTTTGCTTTATTTCTTTACTGTAAAAAGAATCAAAATTGTCAACGCCTGTTATTTCATGCCCTGCATTTAATAATCTTTCGCAAAGATGAGAACCTATAAAGCCGACACAACCTGTTAAAAGTATTCTGTACACCAAATTTTAATTTGTGTAAAAATATAAATACTTGAACAACTATGGTTATTAAGTTTATTTTTGTTTCTTCCGATTGATTAATTTTCCATGATTATATAAATGTCTTTTCCTTTCTCGGTAAAGCTAATTGTATAATCTGCGAATTCCAGGTATTCTTTTTCTTTCTTTTTAAAATAATCATAAACAGCTTTATAAATTATTCCAAAGCTCCCCATCTACCCTTTCATCGACATAGAAGGCACGCATATCAAATACAAAAGGAACGTTATGTTTTGT
>CAYSGX010000036.1:12068-13634 GCA_964430605.1 uncultured Chitinophagaceae bacterium | reverse complement strand
ACATTCACTACCACTTCATCTACAGTCACACAATTATTAGCGCCTGTAACAGTAACACTGTAGGTTGTAGTTAAAAGAGGTGTTACTGTAATTGAAGCGGTAGTTTCTCCATTGCTCCACTCATAATCTGTTCCATTAGTTACAACGGTTAAGGTAGCGTCTGAACCCTCGCATATATCAACATCAGCACCGGCATCTACTGTAACGGCAGGAAATAAATTAACATCAACGCTTGCCGTTGCAGAACAATTGTTCGCATCGGTTACCGTAACGGTATATGTTGTATTCGCGGAAGGTGTAACATCAACAGAAGCAGTTGTTTCACCGGTACTCCATTCATAATCTGTACCACCCGAAGCTGTTAATGTTACCGTTTCTCCCGGGCAAACCTCTTCATCAGCTCCCGCATCGGCAACGGGCAAATCATTTACAAATACTTCTACATCATCGGTAGTAGTACATCCACCTGAAACGGTAATGGTTACTGTGTAGGTTTCATCTGTAGTTGGGCTAACGGTGATACTTGCAGTAGTTTCCCCGTTACTCCACTCATAATCATTACCACCTGTAGCTGTAAGTGTCGCGGCATCGCCAATACAAATTTCCTGATCAACACCTGCCAAACCCGGAGCTAATGTATTTACATCTACAAATACATCGGCAGATGCGGTACAGTTGTTTGCCGCAGTAACAGTAACCGTGTAAGTGGTAGCTGTAACAGGCGATACAGTGATACTTGCAGTAGTTTCTCCATTGCTCCACTCGTAATCTCCTCCACCTGTAGCTGTAAGTGTAACGTCATCACCAATACAAATCAGCTCATCATTTCCCGCATCGGCAACAGGAGGAGTGTTAACCGTTACTTCTACATCGGCAGTAGCCTCGCAACCACCTGCACCTTCAACCGTAACCGTGTAAGTAGTATTCACTAAAGGCGTTACTTCAATTGAAGCGGTTGTTTCACCTGTACTCCACAAATAAGTTCCGCCACCGGTTGCAGTAAGTGTGGCTGTTTCGCCTGAACAAATTGTCTGGTCGGCACCCGCATCAGCCACCGGAAAAGCATTTACGGTAACTGTAACATCATCGGTATCGGTTAAAGAACAACTGTTACCATCGGTAACTGTAACGGTATATGTTTCATCTGCTAAAGGCGACACCGTGATAGAAGCGGTAGTTTCTCCGTTGCTCCACTCGTAAGTGCCTCCGCCTGTAGCGGTTAAAATAGTTGAGCCCCCTTCACAAATATCTACATCGTTTCCCGCATTCGCTTCAAAAGAAGCGCAAAGGTCATTAAATGATAGTTTTACATATCTCAAAGCGCCAAAATCACTTCCAAAATTATCACATATAGCCAATAACCATTCTCCATTTGCACTGGTACCATCATTAAATTGGTTGAATGATTCCTGAGGCGCATAAGTGCCTATAACGTTAGTAGAGTTAGTATTGTTTAATGCCAAACCACCTGCCTGTAAAGTAAACAAGCCATTAGGACACAAAGCAGGATTACCTAAATTATCACCACTGCCAAATCTTCCGCCAAACAAAAAAACCTGCTCGCCA
>CAYSGX010000036.1:6540-12058 GCA_964430605.1 uncultured Chitinophagaceae bacterium | reverse complement strand
GGAGATACTAATATTGCATTAAGGTCTTCATTATAAGTATGAGATATTATTAAATCTACTTTATCTAAAAATACATTGGTACCTAATTCACTGCCTACCAAACCTGAAACCTCAATAGGAAAAACTAAAAAATTATTGGAACCACAACCATTATCAGGAACCGGAAGTGCAGTTGAACCATAACAGGTAGGATTATTATTATCGGCATTGGTAAAAAACCGATAAGGCCCATCCCAAGAACTAAGACCATCTAAACCACCACAATCGGCTCTGATAAAAAACTGATATGATGTTCCCGGTGCAAGACCTGTAAAGCCAAATGAGTTTGTAAGAATACCTGTTTCCAGTGTACCGCCTCCAAGTGTAAGTGGCGCGACACCATATTCAATTTCAAATTCATCTGCGGAAGATGTCCAAGAAATATCGGCAGTTGTAGTAGTAACATTATCTAACATTAATGCTGTAGGCGCAAAACAAAGTGGTGGCGTAAATGAGTAAATTAACCCATTAGTTAAAAAAGTTGCAACTGAAATACCATTGTTTGCAACAGTTGTTGAAGAAGTTGCCGGGTTGCCCGGAGTAATACTTATAAAATCTCCTGCTGTTGGGCCAACCAATCCTATTGAAGCAGATGGGGTTGAGCCATTTAGCATAGCGCCATATCTTATTTCTACAACATTTGTAGTTTCGTATAACCACACTTGAAAATTTTGTTGAGGAGCAGAGCTGCTACCACTACCAGACCACCTAACATTTTTCCATTCCATAATGAATACCTGATTAGGGGTTGTCCCTTGTGTCTGATAGGAAATAGTGCCTCCTGTAAGATTCAAATCATCCCATAATGGAGCAATAAAATTTATGTTGTTGGCGGGAGCATTTAAGCTATTACTAAATGCGCCAGAGTTGCCTATTGCGGTAGAAGCACCTACCCTTAACCAACCATTAGTACCTACACCAACAGCAGTAAAATTATTTCCACCATAATTAAAAGTGAATGGAAGCGCAATATTAAATTGTGTGCCATCATCGCCCACTGCGGTACTTGTGGTGGCACCTACCAATTCATTGTAAGTTCCCGTAGACTCACTAAAAGAGTAAGCGTTAACCTGCGCAGTTAATAAATGTGATAAAAACAGCAATGAAACCAGTAAAAGGTTTCTGCCAGAGAATAATTTCCCTTTGGCACTCATGAGTAGCTTAGTCATAATAATTGGTTTTAGTTAATAATTGGTTACAGTTGGTTGCTGTGAGTGGTCTAAATTAGAAATTATTTTTAAATAACATCTTAATGTTGAGAAAATATTTTTTCAACAGTTCATTAATAAAAGTAAGTTACCATACAATTAATTTTCAGTTTAATAAATAAATTTGGCAATAATGCCACTTATAAATACTTTAGAACCGGAATGAAAAAATTTATCATCACTTGCCTTATTAACAGTATTACACTGTATGCTTCGGCAAATATTTTTTACTTGCCTTCGGGAAGTAAAGCAACAGCATTAGGCAATCAGGTAACTAATACTTCCGATGTTTTTTCGGCACAAAACAATCCCGCGGGTTTGGGTTTTGTAAAAGATTTTGGCGTGGGATTATTTTCAGAAAGAAGATTTCTGGTTTCGGGTTTAGACCTTTTAAACGCGAGTATTGCTTTACCCACCAAAACCGGTACGTTTGGCGTAAGCGCTAATTTCTTCGGAAGAAAAGAGTATAACGAAAAGATGATGGGGCTGTCTTTCGGCAAAGCCTTCGGCAAAAAGTTTTCGGCAGGATTAAAATTTAATTATCTCAACTATGCTATTCAGGAATATGGGCAACGAAACCTTTTTACGTTTGATGTTGGCTTTCAGTATATGCCCAACAAAAAGGTATTGTTCGGAGCACATATTTTCAACCCGTTGCCTGTTGAATTAGAAAAAGTATATGGCGAAAAAATAGCCACCATAATGCGGTTAGGTGTCGCTTATCTGCCCGTAAAAAAACTAACGCTTCTGGCTGAAATTGAAAAAGATTTGGTTTTCAAACCCAACATTAAATTGGGTATTGATTATCAGATTGCCGAAAAATTCTTTTTGCGTGGCGGCTTCAACTCTTACCCTTTGCGCGGCACATTTGGTTTTGGGGTGCATTTAAAACAATTCAGTTTAGATGCAGGCGGAAGTTATCACAGCTTTTTAGGTATTACCCCGCAACTATCGTTGAGCTATATTTTTAAGAAGAAAGCCAAACCGGAAACTTCTGTTTCAAATGAATAAAATGAGTAGCCTCCTGCATAAAATATGGTTTCTCATTTATAGTAAACGGGAAACTGCTTTGCTCTGTGGCATGTTGTTACTTTTTTCAGTAAAACTTTCGGCACAGGAAGATAAAGTTCCTGATGAAAAAGATAACGAACAGCTTCTGGAAATACTTTCGGAACAAAGCGACAGCCCATTTGACTTTGATACTTATTTAGAAAACCTGAACGATTTAAAACAAAATCCTCTTGACCTTAACAGCGCTTCTTATGAAGATTTTAAATTGCTGAATATTTTAACTGCCGCCCAAATAAACAATATTATCAACTACAGAAACCGTATTAATGGCTTTGCAACCATTTATGAATTGCAAGCCATTGAAAATTTAGATTTAGAAACAATTAGAAAAATTTTGCCTTACCTGAAAGTGGTTCCTTTAGAAACTGCCTACAGAAAACAGCCTCTAAAACAAATATTGTTTTCAGGTAAGTATCAAATATTTACCCGATACACACAGGTGCTGGAAACACAGCGTGGCTATACAATTGAAGACACTGCAAGACAACGCTATTTAGGAAGCCCGCAACGATATTATATTCGCTACAGATATAATTTCGGCACTAAACTTTCTTACGGCATTACTGCCGAAAAAGACCCCGGTGAAGAATTTTTCAGCAACACACAAAAACAAGGTTTCGATTTTTATTCGGCACATTTATTTGTTAGGGATGTTGGCATTTTTAAATCTATCGCTATTGGCGATTATAATATAAAACTTGGGCAAGGCCTGGCAATGTGGACAGGATTTGGTTTCAGAAAAACGCCTGCCGTGATGAACCTGCAACGCTATGCACCTGCATTGAGCGCCTATACTTCGGTTAACGAATTTAACTTTATGCGTGGCGCTGCAACTACCATTGGCATTAAACGATTAGACATTACCGCCTTTGTTTCTTATAAAAATACCGATGCCAGCACAATAACATCAGACACATCTGATAACGAAATTTTTGAAGTAAGCTCATTGCAGGAAACAGGGTTACACCGCACGCCAAATGAAGTAAGAAATAAAAATGCCACCACACTTTTCACAACAGGCGGCAGCATGAAATATAAGTTTAAAAATGCCGCTGTTGCTCTTAATGCTGTACATAACCAATTAGGCGCAAACCTGTTTCCTTCTAACGAACCCTACAGGCAGTTTACTTTCTCGGGAAAAAGCATTGCCAACTTCAGCATAGACTATAATTACATACTTAATAATATTACCTTTTTTGGCGAAGCCGCAATAAATAATAAAGATGGTTTTGCATTGGTAAATGGCGCGCTAATCAATACGGGAACTATTATTGATATTGGATTGATGCATCGCTATTACGATAAAAAATATTTCTCGTTACAGAATAATGCTTTTGGCGAAAGCTCCTCTCCTACTAACGAATCGGGCTTGTATGCAGGTTTTAATTTACGTCCGTTTAAAGGCTTCAGCATAAATTCTTATTTCGATTTTTACCGTTTCCCCTGGCTGAAATATTTAACAGATGCGCCATCGCGGGGCTTTGATTATTTCGGGCAAATAAATTACAGGCTGAACAGAAACGTAGAGATGTATGTGCGCTATCGCTACGAAATAAAACAGGGTAATGTGCCTAACAACGAAACTAAAATTGATTACTTAACTGATATTGAAAGGCAAAGTTTTCGCTATCATATTTCTTATGCAATCAATAGCAAAATAAGTTTGCAAAACCGCGTTGAATATGTGTGGTTCAACAATAATACAGATGCAATGCAAAAAGGTTTTATGATTTACCAAGACATAAAGCTTTCGCCATTTCGTTTTCCTTTAAGTATTTATGGGCGTTATACTTTGTTCGATACGCAATCGTATAATGCCCGCATTTATGCTTATGAAAATGATATTCTGTATTCATTCTCCATTCCGCCTTTATACGATAATGGTTTCAGGTATTATGTTTTGCTGAAGTATGATATTTCCGATAATATTTCTGTGTGGTTGCGCTTTGCCCAAACACAATTCAGCGATGCAACAATTATTGGTTCGGGCTTAGACCAAATTGAAGGTAATAAACGTTCTGAAATTAAAGCGCAGATAAGGTTTAGCTTTTAACACACAAACAAAAATAAAATGAAAAAAAGTAGAGTAATCTTATTGATAACTATGATGATGTTTTTAGGATTGACAATCTATTATTTCTATCCTGAAAAAAAACTTCCAACTGATATCCAAATTGACAATATTGTTGTTTATAAATCAAAACGACAATTGTTAGCCTATTCAAACGAAAAGTTAGTAAAAATCTATAAAATTTCACTTGGCAAACAACCGATTGGTGATAAAGAATTTGAAGGTGATAAGAAAACTCCTGAAGGCATCTACTTTATTAATGACAAGAATCCAAATAGTGGTTATCATAAAAACTTAGGCATTTCTTACCCTAATAAAGATGATATTGAAAATGCCAACCGAATTAATAAACCCGTAGGTGGAGACATAAAAATTCACGGGCTAAGAAACAGAGTAGGATTTATTGGTAAGTTTCACTGCTGGTTAGATTGGACTTTAGGCTGCATTGCAGTTACAAACCAAGAAATTGACGAGTTATACAATGCAATTGAAATTGGAACCCCAATTGAAATTAAGCCCTAATATAAAATCGGCAGAAAGTGTACGTGCAACAGCCGTCCTGAAATTAAAGCGCAGGTAAGATTCAGTTTTTAAAAAACTACAACATACGCATCAATCGCTTTACAGCTTTTGAAATGCCGAAATTGATTTCATAAATAGAAGCCTCCATCATATAGCATGGCGATGAAATAATATTAAGAGATTCATCTATTGTAAAATCGTGTACATTGGTCATAATGGCTACAGCTCCTGTCTTTTCCATTCCGGCAGAAATGGCTGCAATATCATAGGGCGATTTTTCGCGGGTATTTCCTACGGTAAGTTCAGCATGATATTCTGTACCTTCCAAAGCTTTGGCAATAACAGTTGGCGCTATACACAACGCGATAATGGGTTTACGCGCTTTTACAAATTCTAGAATCAATCGTTTCACTTCGGCATGTATTTCGCCATCGGGGCCACTGAAAGCCCACTTAGTTAAATTCTTTGCCGCGCCAAAGCCACCAGGAATTGCCAAAGCCGCAAAACCGGCAGCCGATACTTCTTTAATATCTTTCACGTTGCCTCTGGCAATACGAGCCGCTTCTACCAATACATTTCTGGTTTCGTTTTGCTCTTCGCCCGTGAT
>CAYSGX010000036.1:0-6530 GCA_964430605.1 uncultured Chitinophagaceae bacterium | reverse complement strand
CGTGATATGGTTTACCACATGGTGCTGTTGCATATCGGGTGCAATACACTGGTACTCGCCACCTTCTTTATCGATATTTAACAGTGTTAAAATCGATTCGTGAATTTCAGAGCCGTCATAAACGCCACAGCCCGATAGTAATACTGCAATTAATGGTTTAGACATAGTATATTTTTAGTTGTCTATATTATTTTTTATAAATAGTTGCCACGAATTTAACTCAAGTGCAGTTAAGTTACCTAATCCTTCGCGTTTAAAATATACACAGCCACTGTCTATATCAACAACAGGGCTTTGTGTATTCAACTGCTCACGAATGTGCGCAATGGCAACCGGTGTGTGTCCATGAATTATTTTTCTGTTGTTCATTTTTTCAGCATCGTAAACAGTATCGCGTGTGTATAACAGGGTAATAAAATCATCGAAAGGGTTTTCTTGTTGGCAATTAATACCTGCATGAACCAACACCGCATCATCTAAAACAATATGTGTTTTCAGGCTTTCAAAAAAGTGCAGATATTTTTCGTCTAAATCATCAGGATGAGCAATACCGAAACTTTGCAATGTCTTATTGCCGCCAGCATTTTTTTTCCACGAGCGAAACAAGGCGTTATCAACTTTTGAGCGTAATAAAAAGTGCTCGTGATTGCCCATTAAAGTATAAATATTATAGCCCGAAAACTGTAATTGCAATATGTAATCAATCACACCTTTGCTATCGGGGCCTCTGTCTATATAATCGCCTAAAAAATAAATGCTATCGTCTTTTGATGGCAATAACTGCTGTTCTACTAATGCTGTTAATGTTTTGCTGCATCCATGTACATCTCCAATAACAAAACGCTTAGGCATATAATTAATTAAGTACTGAAAGCGTTGAGGGCATCTCTAAAATTTGATTATTTCACGCAAAGGCGCAAAGACGCAAAGAAAATTCAAATTGATTTTCAATGCTTTGCGACTTATTTTCTTGGCATGAAACATGAGTATTTTGATTTTTCAGAACTGTCCTTAACCCGTTTCAGAATAATATGAGAACAAATTATTTAGCCTTACCTTGATTTGCAACGCCTTCTATGGCCTTGGCTACCGCTTCAGGGTCGCCTAAGAAATAATGGTTTACGGATTTATTGTTATCATCTAATTCATATACCAGCGGAATACCGGTGGGCACATTCAAAGCCAGAATAGCTTCTTCGCTCATGTTATCTAAGTGCTTTATTAAGGCGCGCAAACTATTTCCGTGAGCCACTATTAATACTCTTTGATCCATTTCTAACTGTGGCAAAATGGTGTTGTTCCAGTAAGGCAAAAAGCGTTCAACGGTATCTTTCAGGCATTCGGCCAAGGGAATTTCACGAGGCTTCATATCTTCATAACGCCTGTCTAACCCCGGGTAGCGGGCATCGCTCAATTCAATAGCCGGTGGTTGTATATCATAGCTTCTGCGCCATATCTTCACTTGCTCTTCGCCATATTGCGCGGCTGTTTCGGCTTTATTTAAACCCTCTAATGCGCCATAGTGCCTTTCGTTGAGCCTCCACGATTTGTACACGGGCAACCACAACTGGTCGCTTTCATCTAAAATCAATTGCATGGTTTTGATAGCCCGCTTCAGCAGCGAAGTATATACTACATCAAATTCATAGCCTTCTTCTTTCAGCAACTTACCCGCGGCAATGGCTTCTTCCACTCCTTTCCCGCTTAGCGGCACATCTTTCCAGCCTGTAAAACGATTTTCTTTATTCCATAAACTTTCTCCGTGGCGAACCAGTACTAATTTTTTCATTGCTGCTGTTTTTTCTGCAAAGGTAATAGGCGATTTTAATAATTGCAGATAATAAAGAAAAGATAAACACAGCTATCCGGCTCTTGTAATATCAAATCTTATAGCAGGTTCTGTAACCGAAAACAGGAAATAATTTTAACCGGATTGAAAATTTTATGATAGGTGATTTGGATTTATAAAACCTGAAGAGTGGGTTATGATACTTTTTTTTGTTTTTACTAATACTTCATTATCCGCTTCGGGCGAATCATATTCTGTTATTTTTTATATACTCCATTGTTTTCGGCTGCTTTAAGTGTTTTTTTTCCTAAAAGATGCCGATTCGTTTAGCTCATATCTATTTTATTTTAGTTTGTTACTAAATTGGTTTAGTTCGTCTCTATTTTACTTTAGTTCATTTCTATATTGCTTTAGTTTATATCGGGTTTAGTTTAGTTCACTTCTATTTTGTTTTAATTTATATCGAGTTTAATTTAGTTCACTTCTATTTTGTTTTAGTTTATATCGAGTTTAATTTAGTTCATATCCATTTTGTTTTAGTTCATTTCGAGTTCATCTTTAGTTTATATCGAGTTCACTTCAAGTTTAACTTTAGTTTATCACGATTTAAAAAAAAATACCCGAATGAAAAGGCTGTTCGGATATTTTCATAAGCGCTTTTAAATTTTTGGCAATAATATTCTTGAAATATATGCAGTTTATGTATTATTTTTTTTAACTTAACCAAACGAAAAGTAGCAGTATGAAAGATTTTGCTAAAACACTTTTAGGGTTGGGTATTACCGTAGGCCTGTCAGACAGGGAAGCTTTTGTAAATCAGGTATCATCTATCATTAAAGAATACCAAAAAGATCCTGAAAAAGCCGAGAAATGGGCGCAAGGTGTTATTACATTTTTTGAGCAGAAAAGAGATAATTATAATATGCACAGTGCCATTAAAGAAGCTATCACAGAAGGCATCGGCTCAAACAAACAAGAAATTGAAGCATTAACCAATGCCATAAAAGAACTTACTGAAGAGCTGAAAAAGCACAAGACATAAATTCAGCAGTATTTTTTGGCATTGCAAGCGTTGAACTATAAAAAATACTATCATGCTGAAAATATTTAGTTTACGGCTCTCTTATCTGCGCTTGTTGCGGGGCATACACATCATGTTTACGCTCATTAAGTTTTTTATGATAAACTGGATAAGCTCGCGCAGGTATTTATATGCCTTTATTCCCGGTAAATACAAGCGTAACGGAGGGGTGCTGCCTATGCCCGAAAGGCTGCGCATAATGATAGAAAACCTGGGGCCTACATTTGTGAAATTCGGACAAATACTTGCCGACCGCCCTGATATTGTTTCTGAAAAACTTCGTATTGAATTAAAGAAACTGCAATCTATGGCAAAGCCTATAGAAAATGGTTATGCAAAAAGATTAATTGAAGAAGAGCTGGGTGGTAGCATCAACAAGCACTTTGCAGCAATTGAGTTTGGCGAATGTATTGGCTCGGCTTCTATTGGACAGGTTTACAGAGGTAAGTTATTAAATGGCGATACTGTGGTAATAAAAATTCAACGCCCCGACATTGCCACCAAAATAGAATTAGATATTCATTTACTGAAATACATTGCCCGGCAACTTATAGAAGAGTATCCGGGGCTAACGGCAGTAGATATTGTGGGTTTTGTAGAAGAGTTTGGTGAAGTGCTGAAATCTGAAATGAATTACATTAATGAAGCAGCCAACGTAGCACGTTTTGCCGAGCTTTTTAAAGATGTACCCTGCTGTAAAATTCCGAAGGTATATTTAGAACTTACCACCTCGCGATTGCTCGTGCTTGAATACATCACAGGTGTAAATCCCGACAATATATTTCAGCTAACAGATGAAGGCTTAAATCCTAAAGAAATAGCCTTAAACGGTATTCATATAATGCTACGCATGATTTTTAAGCATGGCTATTTTCATGCCGATCCTCACCCCGGTAATCTTTTTATTCAACCCGGTAATCGTGTGGCACTTATAGATTTCGGAATGGTGGGTAATTTAAAACCCTCACACATGCAGTTTCTCGCAGGCTTTACTTTAGGCCTGGCTACTACCAATTCGCGCATCATTACCGAATCGCTGCTGACACTCTGCAACAAAAAGTTTTTTTCCGAAAAAGCCGATATGGAATTTTATGTGCAGGATATGCTCAATCGCCATAGTTCTTACGATTACGAGCAAATGAATTTTTCACTGATATTAAACGAGTGCATAAAAATTATTTTAAGATACCAGTTAAAAATCCCTACCAATATTTATTTATTGCTGAAAGCTATCGCAACCATCGAAAAATTCGGTACACAGCTCGATCCCGGGATTTCGCTTCCGGCAATTATAAAACCTTATGCTACTGATTTGGTGATGGAACGATTTTCACCGGCATCTATAGCCCATGAATTGTTTGATACACTCAATGATTATATTTCGCTTATCCGCGACTTTCCTTCAGAAGTAAATGAAATTCTTTTTAAGCTGAAACAAGGCAAGCTTATACACGAAATACATTTGAGCGAGCAAGGTATTTGGGGTAAATCAGCTAAAAATATCAGTAGTATTGTGGCTGTTACGTTGCTTATAGGCGCCATGCTTACCGCCTCGGTGGTGATAATTGTTTGGGGCAATGCCACATGGATGGGCAACTTAATGTTGGGCATCTCTTTTTTCTTTGCTGTTTGGCTGTTGTTGCGCTTGTTTTTTAGAATACGTATATAAGCGCGAGTTATTTACAATTATTGATTAACAGCCATCATTGGCGGTTTTTAGTTTTTAAATCCGATAATTATTTGCGACACCCACTACTACCTAAAAGAATCAATGTACAATCTCCCCTATCAAATCAAATTCAGTAGCGCTTATGATTTTCACCATAGCGAAATCGCCAATGCGGGCATATTGTTTGTCGGCTTTTACTAATACTTCGTTGTCCACTTCGGGCGAGTCGTATTCTGTTCTGCCTATAAAGTAGCCCCCTTCTTTTCTGTCGAACAACACTTTGAAGGTTTTGCCTACTTTTTCATGATTTAATTCTAAAGAGATGCGTTCCTGTACTTCCATCAGTTCGGCTGCTCTTTGCGCTTTGGTTTCTTCGGAAATATTATCTTCAAAATCATGTGCGCTTGTGTTTTCTTCATGTGAATACTGAAACACGCCTAAACGCTCGAAGCGCATTTCTTCCACAAAATTCACCATATCCTGAAAGTCTTCATCGGTTTCACCAGGGAAACCCACCAACATGGTGGTTCTAATGGCAATGCCCGGCACTTGTTCTCTGATGGTACTGATGAGTTCGCGCGTTTCCTGTTGCGTAATCTGCCTTTTCATGGCATTCAGAATATTATCGTTGACATGTGGCAACGGCATATCAAGGTAGTTGCAAATATTACTACGCTCTCGCATTACTTCCAATACTTCTAAAGGAAACTTGCTGGGATAGGCATAGTGCAGGCGAATCCACTCCAACCCTTCTACATCGCTTAATGCCCGCAACAAATCATCGAGCCTGCGTTTTTTGTAAATATCTAAACCGTAGTAAGTCAATTCCTGCGCTATGAGCATTACTTCTTTTACGCCATTGCGCACCAGCTTTTTGGTTTCAGAAATAATTTCTTCAATGGGGCGCGAAACGTGTTTGCCTCGCATTAATGGAATGGCACAAAACGAACAGGTGCGGTTGCAACCTTCAGAAATTTTCAGATAGGCATAGTGGGGTGCGGTGGTAAGCACCCGCTCTCCTATTAATTCATGCTTATAATCGGCTCCTAATTTTTCGAGCAGCATGGGCAATTCCAGTGTTCCGAAATAGGCATCTACTTCGGGAATTTCGGCTTCGAGATTGTCTTTATAGCGTTGCGACAAACAGCCCGTTACATACAACTTTTCAATTTTGCCTTTAGTTTTGGCTTCGGCATATTCTAAAATGGTATTGACTGATTCTTCTTTGGCACGGTCAATAAATCCGCAGGTGTTGATAATAACAATATTATTATCCCGCTTATTGCTTTGATGGGCTACTTCAAAATCGTTGGCACGCAGTTGCGCCATCATTACTTCGCTATCGACCAGATTTTTTGAGCAGCCAAGTGTAATTACGTTTACTTTGTTTTTTGTGAGTGATTTTGTTTTCATTTGAACTTATGCTGCTAAAATTACTTGAGGGGGGATACCTAACTTATTATAAAGTACTTTCATTATTTCCGCAGAAAGAGGTTTTTTCTTATTTAAAATCTGAGATACATAACTTTTGCTGCCAATATACTTTTCCAAATCTTTATTACTCCAGTTATTTTCTTCCATTTTAAGTTTTAGAACTTCAATTACATCAGGAACAGGTACTTGATGAAATTTATCTTCATAATCTTTTATAACCAATAGC
Source organism: uncultured Chitinophagaceae bacterium (assembly GCA_964430605.1). GTDB lineage: Bacteria > Bacteroidota > Bacteroidia > Chitinophagales > CAIOSU01 > CAYSGX01. The sequence continues at coordinate 331 of CAYSGX010000036.1, read as the reverse complement.
AATAAAGAAAGCTCGTCACCTTCGGGTGTATTTGGTTTGGCATCAAATATTTCATCGGCTCTTTTTAAAGTGGTATCATACTGCTTTTCGTTGCTAATAATTTTAATATTCATACTTATTTCTTTTTAAATGGTACATTTTCAGCATTTATTAAATCGTACTGTTTATGAGTTCCAAACCATTTTATCTGAATGGCTTTATACTGAAAATTTATTCTTACTATCAATCTGTATTTATTTCCGCATATATTAAAAACTACTCTGTTATCATTAAGGATACTGGCATTTTTGTAAACTTCTTTCAGTTCATTAAAATTTTTAAAATCAGCTAC
>CAYSGX010000035.1:9803-13866 GCA_964430605.1 uncultured Chitinophagaceae bacterium | reverse complement strand
TTGATGTAATGCTAATTTCAGGAGGAGATACAACTGTGAAAGCTAATTTTATCAGCATTACTTCGGGTGGAAATATTACAGTGCTGAATGAAAATTTTGAAAGTGGTTTTGCAACTAATGGCTGGGCAACGGAAAATCCTGATAATGGTATTACATGGAATATATTGGCGGTTCAAGGCAATCCACCCGGAACAAATGCTGCCTATGTAAACCATTATAACTACCAAACAGTTGGACAAAGAGACAGGTTGGTTTCTAAATCGCTTGATTTGTCGAATGTAATAGATGCAACGCTTACATTTAAACATGCGCACAGGCGTTATGTACCACAAGGCGGAACAGTTACTGACAGGGATTCATTAATTGTTTATGCTTCGGGCGATAATGGCGCTACATGGAACAGAGTGCTTTCGGCAGGGGAAAACGGGCAAGGAACTTTTGCGACAGGTAGCGCGCAAACTGCCAATTTTGTTCCTGCCGTTGCAGATGATTGGTGCTTTAGCGGTACTGTTGGCGCGGGTTGTTTTACTATTGATTTAAGCGCTTACGATGGCAATCCGAATGTCCGCATCCGTTTTGAAACTTATAACGACTACGGCAATAATATTTTCATAGACGATGTGGTAGTTTCAGGTATTTGTAATAATATTCCTGATGGTCCGGTCGCTAATTTTTCAGCAGATAATACTGTTGCCTGTAGCAGCTTAACCGTAAACTTTACCGATGCGTCAGTTAATGATCCTACTTCCTGGGAGTGGACTTTTACAGGCGGAACACCTTCAGTCTCTACGAGCCAAAACCCAACTGTTGTGTACAGCACACCCGGTACTTATGCGGTGAAATTAAAAGTTACCAGCGCCAATGGCAGCGATTCTTTAACCATACAAAATTTTATTACGGTAAACGACTTTCCTGAAATTGATTTAGCTGTGGGTGAGATTACTTGTAACGGATTAAATAATGGTAGTGTTACGGCTGCTGTTTTAAATAATGTTGGTACAGTACAATACAATTGGTCTAATGGCGCAACATCCGGTATTATTAGCGGATTGCCTTCAGGCGCTTATGAGGTTACTGTTACTTCGGCAGCGGGTTGTCCGACAACTGCACAAGCAAATATTGCTACAGAACCCAATGCTTTACAGTTATCTTTTATTACAAAAGATGCCGATTGTAATTTAATTAATGGTGAGGCAACCGCTACTGTTAGTGGCGGCACCGCACCTTATGTTTACGATTGGTCTAATGGAGAGGCAACTTCAGAAATACTTAATTTGGCAGAAGGTACTTATGAACTGATTGTTTTAGATGCCAACGGTTGTGCGATTACCGATGAAGTAATTATAGAAAGTGAAGGCACACCTGTTATTGATGTTGCTATAGATGCGGTTACTTGCGCAGGATTTAATGATGGTAATATTAACATTAGCGTAAGCGGTGGCGATGCACCTTATTTCTATAACTGGAATAACGGAGCTAATTCAGCAAGTTTATTTGGACTGGTTGCCGGGTCTTATTTGCTCACTGTTACCGATAATTCAGGTTGCTTTGAAACAGTAGCCATATTTGTAAACGAGCCCGATTCAATTACTATTGATTTCGATATTACTAATATTGCCTGCGGTTCAAAATTTGGTTCTTTATTGGCAAATGTTAACGGTGGTGTTTCGCCCTACACTTACGACTGGGACAATAATGTAAATGCGGCATTCAATAATTTTTTAGATGCAGGCACTTATTCGCTTACTGTAACCGATAATAATAATTGTTCTGCTACAGCATCGGCATCGGTTGTAGAATTTCCCGATTCTTTAATTGTAAATATTACTGTTACACCCGATGATGGAACAGGGAACGGTAGCGCAACTGTTGATGTTCAAAGCGGTTCGGCACCTTATCAGTATATATGGAATACAGGCGATAATACCGCTACGGTATCAGGCCTTTCAGTCGGTATTTATTATGTAACAGTGGTAGATGCGGGCAATTGTGCTTCTGTAGATACCGTTGAAATTCTATTGTTTAATGCAGTAGATGATTTTAAGCTGAATCATGTGCTCATTTATCCAAACCCTACAATGGGCAAGATAAAAATTACAACTTCCGATGTAATTAATCTTTCAGCATTAAAAGCAGTAGATGTTTTAGGCAGAAATATTCAGTTTAACATTGTTCAGCTTAGTAACATAGAACATGAATTAGATTTAAGCGGAAATGCTAATGGGGTTTATCACATTAGTTTCGTTTACAAAGAGCAATTTATTTTTAAAAGAATTATACTTTCAGCAAATTAATTATTTGGCTGAATTTTTAAAGGGTTGAAAAATTAACTTTCAACCCTTTTTTATTTTCAGTATACAACGAAACCATAAAATATATAGTCTTGTAGGAAAAATATTCAGCCTTCTATGAATGAGCATGATTTTATTGTTGATATTCACTGTCATCCCAATCTTAAAGCATTTAATTCAGGGCATCCGAAACCTACCAAAAATCTTTGGGAACGTATTATACACAATACCAGTAGGAACGGTTTTGCCAAACAAATCGATAAATTTTCTAAGCATGTTTTAAAAGCATCGCAATGCAATTTAGAAGAATTAGTTACAGGCGAGGTGAGGGTAATTACTATTTCGCTGTATCCTATCGAAAAAGGTTTTTTGCATTTAAGAAATATTCCGAAGTTTTTAATTGGTGGCAACAGAATAGATATTATGCAGGAAGTAATTACCGGTTATGATCTTAAAAAAATAAATTACCTACGGAAAACTTATAACTACTATGATGATTTACTGGAGGAATATGAATACATCAAAAAATCGCAAGGTAAAAGCCCCGATGGGAAGCATACTTTTGTAATTGCCAATAATTATAAAGAATTACAAGCCGCACTCGAAAAGAAAAATACTATTGTGGGCATAATGAGTATAGAAGGCGCGCATGTGTTTGGCACAGGCAGTCCTGATGTAGAGAAGCTGAATGAGGAAGATCACAAACTTTTGCTCACCAAACATATTCAGAAGATTAAGAAATGGGAGCACCCGCCTTTCACTATTAATTTGGCACACCATTTTTGGAATCAACTTAGCGGGCATGCGACCAGTTTTAAGCCGCCAATAAACTCATTAATCGATCAGAATAAAGGGAAAGATAAAGGAATCACCCCTTTGGGGTGGCATGTAATCAGAGAGTTATTAAGCAGGGAAAACGGCAAACGCATATTGATAGATGCCAAGCACATGAGTGTTGCTGCAAGAAAAGAATACTATGCTTTTATTCAGAATTATAATTACGTAAACCCCTCTGATAGAATTCCTGTGATATGCAGCCATACGGCAGTGAATGGATTTCAGACGTTAGATAGCTCTATTAAGCAGAATGATGTTCCTGCTAAAACAAAAAATCATCGGTTTTATCGCTGGAGCATTAATACATCTAATGAAGAAATACAATTGATACACGAGTCGCAGGGGCTTATTGGCTTAATGCTCGACAAAGGAAATTTAGGGGGAGTAAATACCGTTCAAAAAATTTCTGCTATTACCGATAAGGAAAAACAAAAGCAAGAATTTTGTAAACTGTTTTGGGACAACGCTTTTCAGATTGCAAGGGCAGTAGGAGAGAGGTCAGGTTGGGATATTATTTCTTTAGGCAGCGATTTCGATGGCTCTATTACGCATTTAGACCCTTATGAAACCGCAGGTAAATTGCCAAGCTTCAAAGCTGATTTAATAGCTTATTTAGAAGATAACGAATACCAAAAAGACTTATGGTATAAATACACGCCTAAAAAACTGGTAAATAAAATTCTGCAGGAAAATGCCATGAATTTTTACGAAAAATTCTTTTTATAGCAGATTATTGTTTTGTAACTGCATGTAATTCAGTTGTTTGTAATTTTGATCCCCATTGTTTCTATAATATTAAAATAGAGGGTGCTTTATTATCTATTTATGAACACTTGACATTATCTGCATTTAGTAGTAAATTGTCGAAAGTTTCAAAAAGTAGACATTTTTTGGGCTTTATCCACAAACTTGATAAACTGACAGTCAAATACTCA
>CAYSGX010000035.1:5886-9793 GCA_964430605.1 uncultured Chitinophagaceae bacterium | reverse complement strand
AAACAATTTCCAGTGTTTTTTCAGCAGCAGGCAAAACAACTTCTTTGCTTGTCGCTTTGGTAGTTGCGAACAGCATTGCTGTTGCGAATGTTACCAATGATGGCACTACCATCACTATTCTGTCGGGCACAACGGTTACTGTAATAGGTGATGTTGACAACAAAGCAGGTAGTACTATTACCAATAACGGTGTTATTGAGGTAGTAGATGGAGAGTTTAATAATAGTGGTACTAATGCCATTGGCGGGTTGGTAAAGTTTTTAGGTGATGGTGGGGATATCGGAGGTACTTCTACTTTTAAAGATGTTGAGATAAACTGTACTAATGGTATTACGGTTTTCGGGCCAAATAACATTTTTGAAGAAAACCTTTTTGTAAAGAAGGGTAATATCTCTTCGTTTTCAGGTCCCGGATCAATAAATTATGGTAGTGATGCTAATTTGGAATATAACGGTGTTGCCGTTACAATACCGGGTTTGGAGTTCCCTCCACATTTAGCAGGTTATAACCCTAAAACAGTAACCATTAATAATGCCGCGGGAGTGAACATGAATTCCTTGCCAAGCACTAAACAAGTGTTAGGTACATTAGTATTGAAAGCGGGAACATTAACTTCTAACGGTAAATTAATTTTAGCATCTAATGCAAGCCAAACAGCTATTGTAGATGATTTTGAAGAAGGAAATCCGTCTTCCACAATTGCGGGAACAATGACGGTAGAAAGATATGTTCAAAATCCGCCTGCTATTGCCTTTCCGGGTTATCACGGGCATTATATCGCATCTCCTTTGATAGGCGCTGATGTTTCGGGATGGGCAGATGATTTTGATGTGAGTGTATTTAATGGCGCTGTAAATGGTACTCCGGTTGTGCCAAAGCCAAATTGTGACCCATCGGCATTAGCTGCTGGTTCTCCTTATGGAAGAGTATATACTTATCATGAAGATTTGTTAACCTTTTGTTACATAGAGGGATGGAGAGTTAGAACTGCCGCACATCCTGTAGAAAGAGGCGTTGGTTTCTCAGCAAATATTCCTGTAACAGGTGTTATAGACCAAACAGGTACTTACAGTAATACCAATGTAGCATTTAATAATCTATCTAATTCAGGATCGCCATCGCTCACCTTTCACAAAGCTTTACATTTAGTTTCTAACCCTTTTTGTGCGCCATTAGATTGGACTGAAAACTATAACCTAAATGGTGGCGCAGGTAGCGATATAGATGGTAATGCTTATTTGTATAATCCTAATGGTGGTGTTTGGGTAGTGTATAATGGTATTAATCCCGGTATTATCGGTACTTCGCAAGCATTTCATATTAGAGCAAACAATACAATAAGAGCTACTACTAATCCGTTCAATTTTACACTACGTGAAGATGCCCGTGTAACAAATGGTAATAACACCTTCTACAGGCAACGTGCCGGTTATGCTTTTGGTTACAGCATTAATTTAACCGGGCCAAACAGCAGATGGGATAAAACTACTTTGGTTTTTGACGATAACTTTACTGATCAGTTCGATAATTTTTATGATGCGGACAAAATGATGAGTACTCCGGGTTCGCCTTCATTATATACCAAAATGCCCGATGGTTATAATTTAGCTATTCAGGCGTTACCTATCAATACTAACATTATTACAGTGCCGCTTTCATTGAAGCCTGAAATAAACGGCAGCTTCAATTTAGATTTTGAAGAATTACAAAGTTTACCGGGAACAATGATGGTTACATTGGAAGATACTTATCTGAATGTGTTTCAAAATATCAGAGTAAATAATCAATATACTTTCACTGCAAGTATTAATGATAATCCTGATCGTTTTTTAATTCATTTTACTCCGCAATTGGTAGCCAATATTGTGAATGCTTCTTGTAATGGGAATAACGATGCGTTTATAGCTTTAGATCAGCAAGGTGGTGTTGAATGGGATTATAATTTAGTTGATGCAAATAATAATATTGTTGCTTCAGGAGTTTCATTTACCGGATTAGATACTATCAATAATCTTTCTCCGGGAACTTATACTTTACAATTATCTCATTCAAGCGGTTATACCACTTCTGAAGTTTATACAGTTTCAGGGGTTCAGTTGGTTGATGCTGCTATTACTGCGTCTGCAACTACAGTAGAGCAAAATGAGATGATTACGTTAGATGCTGTTAGTGCGACTGCTACCAATTACACTTGGGATATGGGCGATGGAACAGTTTATAATAATCTATCGACCATAGAACACAGCTATGCGCAACCGGGCACTTATGAAGTTGTTTTAATTGCCGATAATGGTATGTGTAGCAATAATCAAACTTTGCAGATTGTTGTGAGCGAGTCTGTTGTTACCAGTATATTAAATGGTGAAGCAGGTAAATTATGGGCATATCACCATTCCGATAAGCTATACTTTAAACAAACGTTGGATAATGAGAGCACTGCTTTAAACGCTACATTATACAATGCTTTAGGGCAAATAGTAGTTACTGTTTCTGAAAGCAACTTAGTTTACAATCAGGTGTTTACTGCTCCATTAGAAAATATTGCAAGCGGAACTTATATCCTGCATACAAAAGCGGGAGAGAAAACAATAGTGAGGAAGATTGTAATCAGTAAATAATTCAGTCAACAAAATATTATCCGGAAATGGCGCATGTAGTATGCGCCATTTTTTATTGAGGGTGGTTCATTACATTTGCAGTGTGACGAAAAATGTAGCTAACTGCTTACATAGAAGAAGAACTTGATATTGGGGGAAGAGTATAGGTTTTATTGAGGTTGATGTATTACGGATTAAAAATCCTTTGATATTGCTTTGGATTTATAAAAATCCGAAGGGTAGGAAAATTGCTTTTGATAATATAATTATATTTGACAAAATAGCCGACACGATAAAATGATAAGAATGATAGCATTCATATTAAGACAGATACTTTCCTGTGTTTTTATATCATATTCATTAAGCTGTTTTTCGCAGGAATTTATTAATAAAATACCTCTGAATAAAGAAACAAATTATGCGGTAGAAACGCAACTTTCTTACCAGATTTTTGACGAAAAGAACAAACTGTTACAGTTGTTTTTAATTGACGATTTTCAAATATCAGGTGTATTGCTGAACGATTCGTTTGATGCGAATAAAACAATTGTAATAAACGAGAAGAGGAATGTTTTCAAAAATTTTTCTGGAGGCAGTATCCGTGAAAACAATACTTATTTATATTTTACCGGAAAATCAGATGATAACATAACCATTGTTTCTTTAAACTTCGATTCAGGAACACATTCACTTTCTTCAATAAAACTGGATATGAAAGGCGAGATGAGCTTAAATGTTTTCGAAATAAAAGAAGGAATGTTATTGCTTACAATAGTAAAAGGCACCTCAAAATTGAAATTATATAAGATAGTAGGTAATGCGCTTACTGATGTAATAACATTTGATTTTACTGATAAAGAGAAATATTTTGGCGACACCCCTACATTGCACAAGTGCTTAGTAAAAGGATTTATAAAAAAATTGCCCGATTTTAAAATCATTTCATCAAAGAATCCAAACCCTCTTGAACTAACAGCAAGTCATGTCAAGATATATTTTGAAAATGAACAGATTTACTTCACAATTGATGTAGATGATACTAAAACAATAGTTATTCGGCTTGACCATGCAAATAAGCAGAAGGAATTTTTAACGTTCATGAAAAGTTTGATGAATTGCAATCATCAACCCTACTACAGAGCGGGGAACTCGTTAATTTTTGAAGGAAAGTTGTGTCAGGTATTTGCCTGTTCAGAACAAATAGGATTTAGGTTCATTGATATGAATACAGGTAAAGTTTTAAAAGAATATTTTACAGAAAACAAAAAACAATCATATTTATTTAATCTTTTTTAATTGCTTACATTTAC
>CAYSGX010000035.1:3499-5876 GCA_964430605.1 uncultured Chitinophagaceae bacterium | reverse complement strand
AAAATAATGCTATCGAGAAAAATTTTCCGGGTTTTATGGGTAGCCAAAAGAAAAAGGAAATAGACAATACGGAAGATTTTTTCAAGAAACTATCAAACAAAAATGCTGCCATTTCAATCTATAAAATAAATAATGATAAACTGGAAATTACAATAGGGGTTTATAAGGAAATTCAGAATTACGGTTATGCAGGGATACCAATGTCTGGGTTTGCTCCAGGTAGTTTCGGAACATTTGGTGGAGGACATTATTTTCCTGTTTATGGTTATTATCAAGGTTATAAAAACAGTAAGGCGGTCTATTTCAAATCGCTAATTAATGCTATAACTTTTGAACATATAAAGGATTCATTAAAGCCCAATATTTTTGACAGAGTTGATACTTTTTTAGAAAATGCAAAAGAAGAAATGTATAAAGGATTTCCAATTCCAATTAACTATGATATTATTTTCAAAAAGGATAATATTCATTATTTTGGTTACCTGAGAAATTATCAGAATTATTACTTCTATCGTTTTAAAGAAGATAACTAATATCTTAAGCTGTTCAACATATCCTGCTGTTAGGGATGTTCCGCAGGGCATCCCTAACCACAGATAAAAGTCTCAAACTGCCACAAAAAAACTTCCGCTACTATCCTAATGTGTTGCACATTGCTATGCAGTTTAGTTTTTAATTATTGCGGAAACCGGAAACTTCTTTCTTTGTCATACCAATGGTATTTTTCTTGTTTTAAAATTATTTATGCTGATTTTTTTGTGGTCGGACAATAAGGAATTTATTACAATTAAATCCCGAAGGTATTGCATGTTTATAGCTAATTGGTGTTGTCTAGATGCGACCCCGCAGGGGTCGTATATCGTTGTGGGCATTTATTTCAGTACTATCTTGTTTTAAACCTTAGGTTGTTAACAAAACTTAAAGAATCGATTGTAGGTTTTCAATTATTGTTTCATTAAATTTGCGAACTGTTAAAACCCCTTAATTTAAAATTGCAGATATGAAAAAACTATTAGTATCTTTTGCCCTTGCGGGTGTTGTGCTTTCGGCTTGTAATAACACCGCCACAGAAGAAAATGCCGTTAAAGATGAAACCCCGGCTGAAACCAGTCAAATTCAACCTGACGTAATCAACAATCCTGAAACTGCTTCGGAACAACAGGTTGACCCTGCAACATTAGCCGCAATTACCTTTGAAAAGTATGAGCATAATTTTGGCCAGGTGGTAGATGGTGAAAAAGTATCTTATGTGTTCAAGTTTAAAAACACAGGCGCTAACGATTTAATTATTTCTGATGCAAGAGGTTCTTGCGGATGTACCGTGCCACAATGGCCTAAAGAGCCTGTAAAGCCGGGTGCTTCGGGTGAAATAAAAGTGGAATACGACAGCAAAGGAAAGAGCGGTATCCAGAAGAAAACAGTTTCTATCACTGCCAATACCAATCCCAGCATTACTACATTAGATATCACCACAGAAGTGCTTCCTGCTCCGGGTGCGCCTGCCAACTAAGCCCAAATATGAATACACTGAATATAGTTTTATTAATGGCGGGTAATCTCGATGGTGGAGGAAGCCCACTACCTACTTTCATATTTATGGGAGCCATTTTCTTGGTAATGTATTTCTTTATGATTCGCCCACAAACCAAAAAGGCGAATGAGCAAAAGAAATTTTTAGAAAACATGAAAAAAGGCGACAAAGTAGTAAACGTTAGTGGCCTGCATGGTAAAATTATTAGTATCGATAACGGAACGGTTATGCTGGAATTAGATGCTAACGTAAAAGTGAAAATGGAAAAGGCAGGTATTTCTATGGATTATACCGTGGCCGCTTATGGTAAAGATGAAAAACCCGCGGAGAAAGTAAAGGAAACCAATTAACTTTTTCTTGTCAGAAAAAGAAGCAAATAATAAACGGGTACTACCCAATAGCAATTCAACGGCAATGCTTATCACTTGTATAAGCATTGCTTTTTTATTTTGGCTGGGCAACAAACTGTCGCACGAGTATAATGGGTTTTTGGTGGCCAGGGTGAATTATAACAACATACCCAACGATTATATACTGGGAGGCAATACTACCAGGCAAGTTAAATTGCTTGTGCGTGCCAAAGGTTTTTTTCTTTTGTTTGATAAGCTGAAGAAAAATAAAATTTCGACCGATATAAATGCCGCGCTTTTGCCATTGAACAAAACGTTTGTTACTTCCGAATCTATAAAAAATATTATAGCAGCCACATTAAACAAGAACTATGTGCTTATTGAGGTGCAGCCCGATACTTTTTTCTATTCTTTTGATAAAAGATTTACCAGAAAAATTCCTGTAAAGTTTGTCAGGAACATAAATTTTGAACAACAATACGGTTTATCTGAAAGC
>CAYSGX010000035.1:355-3489 GCA_964430605.1 uncultured Chitinophagaceae bacterium | reverse complement strand
TGCGCCCGCTAAAAGCAATATGACTATTTACCCTAAAAAAGTAAAGGTTACTTGCCTGGTATCGCTCAATGATTTTGAAAAAGTGAAAGCGGATTTATTTGAAGCGGTGGCCGATTTTTCAAACATTGATATGAATGAAGATAAGCTGGTGAGTATTTCTCTGAAAAGGCAACCTTCGTTTGTAAAAAATATTAACTGGAGCCCCAAAAGAGCCGAGTTTATTATAAATAAGCAGTAATATCTTTACCCGGCTATTGTTTCTAAAACGGTCGCGATTAAATTATTTACCGAAGCAGTAGCGTTGGCGCTGAATTTCTGTTGCACCCTGTTGGCTACCACCACGCTCAGCGAGCAGCAGCGATGGTTCAGTAATCTTCCAAGCGCATAGATACCCGATGTTTCCATTTCGAAGTTGAGTATTTTTTTATCATCATGCCGAAATGAAATGAGCTTAGGAATAAAATCGCTGATGGCAGGTTTTAGCCGCAACACTCTTCCCTGCGGGCCATAAAACCCCGGGCAGGTAACCGTTAACCCTTTGTGAAAATTAGGCAACTCTGCAAATTGATTTACGATTTCCGCAGCGCCATTTACATAATATGATTGTGTGAAAAGCGAATTAATATGCTCGTCAAACGCGCTGCTCATTTCAAAAGAGTAGTTCCAGCTATCCATTACCATTTCACCGTTTTCATCGGTATAATCTTCTGGAAGTTCATACTGGTGCAGCAGCCCGTCCATACCTAATGCGCCTTCAGAAATAACATAACTATCTACACCCAGATATTCCTGCAAGCCCCCGCAGGTGCCTATTCTGATAATATTGAGCGATGATAAAGTGTCTTTGACGGTTCTTGTTTTTAAATCAATATTCACAAGGGCATCGAGTTCATTCATCACAATATCAATATTGTCGGTGCCGATGCCGGTAGATATTACGGTGATTTTTTTGCCATTAATAATGCCGGTATGTGTTACAAATTCGCGGTGCGATTTCTTTACTTCAATAGTATCGAAATGTTTAGACACTTCGCCTACTCTGCCAGGGTCGCCCACGGTGATAATAGTGCCGGAAATTTCTTCAGGCAATAAATTCAAATGGTAAACGCTTCCGTCTTTATTCAGTATTAATTCCGATTCGGCAATGATATTTCTCATGGTGTAATAAATTAATAATCATTCATTTATTTGGCAACGAAGTTCTATTTTTGTCCCCGAAACTAATAAAATAAAAACTATACTTTATGTCTGAATTGAAATTTAACCTGAAGAAAATTTTGGTGCCTACCGATTTCTCTGAACTCTCGACTACCGCCCTGCGCTATGCGGCTTCTATGGCAAAACATTCCGATGCTGAAATTATGCTGTTGCATGTAATGCAGCCTTATGAGCATGAAGCTATTCTGAATAAAATTATAGATTTCAAAGGCACGTTGCAAAAAGCCATTCAGGATAAACTGAATGAAATAAAACTGAATACACCCGATTTACTGGGCGTACATGTAAGCGTGAAAATCGTAGAAGGCAAGGTGTATGAAACCATTGAGAAAATTGTGAAAGAAGAAGATTTGGATTTGGTGGTGATGGGCACACATGGTGCCGGGGGCTTGGGCAATCTTGAAAAATATGTGTTGGGTACCAATGCTTTCAGAACGGTGCATGTATCGGGTTGCCCGGTAATTACGCTGAAAGAAGTGAAAGATAAAATTACCTATGACAATATTGTGCTGCCTTTAGACATGACTAAAGAAACCCGGCAAAAAGTTGATACTGCCATTAAGATTGCCAGGGTTTTAGGTTCTACGATGCATGTGGTAGCGGTAACGTCTTTTGTAGATGAGTTCCGTTATAATATTTCTGAAATTAAAGGGTTGCTCGATGAAGTGGCCGATAAGGTGAAGGCAGCGGGTATTAAGGTAGTAACGAAGATGTTGCGCAATGATGATGTTGCCGATTCGGTTATAGAATATGCTACTGATGTAAATGCCGATTTGGTTATTATTATGACCCGTCAGGAAACGAAAATGAACGAAATGGTGCTGGGTTCCAGCGCAAGAAAAATCATTACGGGCTCTAAAGTGCCGGTACTGAGTATCAGGCCGAAAGAATAATTATAGCTTGTCTATAAGATTAAAAAAAGCGGCTTATAACATTGAGCCGCTTTTTTTATACCGTTTATATTTTAATATTAGCTCGATGTCTTACGGTATAACCCTAACCCATGCTGGCGAGATAATAATGTATTTTTACATTACAATATTTATTATGACAAAGCTTAGCGTAAACATCAACAAAGTAGCCTTAATCAGAAATTCCAGAGGCAGCAATTACCCCGATATTATTGAGGTGGCAAAAGATTGTGAACGTTTTGGCGCTGATGGTATTACCGTGCATCCCCGCCCCGATCAACGTCATATTCGCTTTGATGATGTGTATGCTTTAAAAGAAATTGTTACTACTGAATTTAATGTGGAAGGCTATCCTTCTGATGATTTTATAAAAATGATGGCAACAGTGAAACCTCATCAATGCACTTTAGTGCCCGACAAGCCCGGCACTTTAACATCTGATGAAGGTTGGGATACCATTAAACACGAACAGTTTTTAACCAATACCGTAAAAGAACTGCAATCTTATGGCATCAGGGTTTCGCTTTTTGTTGATCCAATAGAACAATTAGTTGAAGGCGCTAAAAAAACCGGAGCCGACAGAGTTGAATTTTACACCGGGCCATACGCTCATAACTTTTCATATAACGCTGCTAAGGCAGTTGAAAAATATGCTAACTGTAGTCGCTTTGCCAACCAAATTGGTATAGGCATTAACGCAGGTCACGATTTAAATTTAGATAATCTTAAATTCTTTAAAACGCACGTTGCCGAATTATTGGAAGTATCTATTGGGCACGCCTTAATTACCGATGCCCTTTATAAGGGATTAGAAAATACCATTCAGTTGTATAAAAGACAGTTGGCTTAATGTACCGCTATTTATGTCCACTCGTTGATAGTAAGCAGAAATGCTTCAGGCAATAATATTGGAAAAACAATTTTACAAATAATTGCCAATTCAGCCGACAGACAAAATTCAGCAAGTTTCGGATTTTATGACAGCAACATAATTTAGACATTTGC
>CAYSGX010000035.1:0-345 GCA_964430605.1 uncultured Chitinophagaceae bacterium | reverse complement strand
ACATTTGCGGTATAAAATTCAGAAACGATGAACGAGCAACAACAACTTAATTATAACCGAATTGCCGAAGCAATAGAGTACATAAAAAACAACTTTAAAGAGCAACCTAATCTTGATGAAGTTGCAGAGCAAGTACATTTAAGTCCTTACCATTTTCAACGTTTGTTTAGCGAATGGGCAGGTACAACGCCCAAAAAGTTTTTGCAATACATCAGTATTGAACACGCCAAAAAATTATTGACCGACAAACAAGCCACGCTTTTTGACACGGCTTTTGAAACAGGGCTTTCAGGCACAGGACGATTACACGATTTATTTGTAACCATTGAGGGAATGACACCAGCC
>CAYSGX010000034.1:0-13891 GCA_964430605.1 uncultured Chitinophagaceae bacterium | reverse complement strand
TGGTGGGCAAGGGGGTGATGGTGGCTATGGTGGTGGCGGAACCTTTGCCGTAGTGCTATACAATAATGGTGCGAATGGAACAATACTGAGTTCAAATTTCCAATCGGGAACAGCAGGAACCGGAGGCACAGGTGGCACAGGCGGGCAGGGAGCCGCTGGAGGAACCGGAGGGCAGGGCGGACAAACATCTGCAATATTTGGTGGTTGTAGTAATACAAATGGTACAGGCGGCAACGGTGGCCAAGGTGGCAATGGCGGGCAGGGTGGCAGTGGCGTTAATGGCATTACTGCGCCATTAAGAATTGAAGGCGGCAGCAACCCTGTATCGCAAGAAATTAACTTTAACCTTGTGGCACAGCCCACTATTACCGTAGAGAATATTTCTTGTACCAATGTTCCGGTAAACTTCACTACTGCAAGTTCGGGCAACTGGAGTTTTGGCGCTAATTCAACACCCGGCACGGCTACAGGCACAAGCGTTAACAGCAGCTTTTCAACTGTAGGCAGAAAAGATATTACATACAGCGGTAACGTATATGCGGGCTTTTATAAAGCCTTTATTGACAACGCTACTTTCTTTCCTGAAATCGCTACATCGGCTACCAGAATCGGCCCTGATGAATATTACGTTTGCTCAGGCACTCCGGTAAACTTCAGCACTGCTACACCCGGCATTGGTTTCAGTTGGGATATGGGCGGTGGCGCTGTTCCGAATACATACAACACGGCAAATGTTCCGGGTGTAATATTTAATACTGCCGGCACTTATATTATTCAGCTTATCGTTACTACCGATTGCTGTGGCGCGTCAAGGCCCGATTCTATCAGGTTAATTGTTGACCAAAGGCCCGATATTGTTTTCGCAGGCGATACTAATATCTGTGTGGGTACTTCTACTGAAATAACCGTTAGTGGTGCAAGCTCTTATTTATGGACACCCGATGTGGGCGAAATAAATACTCCGGTAGCAACGGTAAATCTAAGCCCGGCAACTACCACTGCCTATACGGTTTTGGGTTACAGCCCGTTGGGGTATTGCGATAATGTGGCATCGCTCAATATTGTTGTAAACCCGTTGCCTGTTTTATCTACATCTTCTACTCCGGCAAGTTGCAGTAACGATGGCACTGCCTCGGTAAATGCGGGGCCGGGCAATTACACTTTTACATGGAACGACCCCGGTGCGCAAAGCACTTCTACTGCCATAAATTTATTTACAGGAAGCTATCGTGTAACGGTGAGAGATAATGTTTCAGGTTGTGAAAACACCGCTAATGTATTTGTAAGTAATGATGGCGCGCCTGTTGCTTATATTCAGAATATTGAAGACGTAACCTGCTATAATGGCAGCGATGGAAATGCTACTGCCGCTGTGGCAAGCGGTGTCGCTCCTTTTGTATTTACCTGGTCGGACGGAGTTACAACAGGCGCTACTATAAACAATGTTGCGGCAGGCACTTATGAAGTTACCGTTACCGACAGCAGGGGGTGCTT
This sequence comes from uncultured Chitinophagaceae bacterium, assembly GCA_964430605.1. Taxonomy (GTDB): domain Bacteria; phylum Bacteroidota; class Bacteroidia; order Chitinophagales; family CAIOSU01; genus CAYSGX01. Next base: position 12,397 of record CAYSGX010000034.1, on the reverse strand, counting down.
CTCTATTGCCGAGGCGGTTATTTTTCAGCCCGATTCATTAGCTGTTACCGTGTTGAATGTAGATTCGGTAAGTTGTTTTGGTTTTAGTGATGGTGCCATTTTAATACGTGCCGATGGTGGCAGCGGAAACTACCGGTTTTTATGGAACAACGCTTCGGCAGCTACTGCACCTTTTGTAGATGATTTACCTGCGGGAATTTATACTGTTACGGTTACCGATGGAAATAATTGTACTACAACAGAAACCGTGGAAGTGTTTGAGCCGTTGCCTACTTTAGCAACTGAGATGATAGGCAGTAATCCTGCTTGCTTTGGTGAAAACAGTGGTTCTGTTTTGGTAAATGTTTCGGGCGGAAACCCCGGTTATAGTTTTACGTGGAATACTAATCCGGCTCAGGCAGGTAACCCTGCTGTTGGTTTAGGCGCGGGAAGTTACAGCGTTACCGTTACTGATGCCAAAGGCTGTGCTACACAAGATTCGGTATCGCTAAGCCAGCCGCTGCCTGTTACAGTAGATGCCACGCCCGATAGCTCGGTCATAAAATTTGGTGAAGATGCACAGCTTAATACTTCTTATGAAAATGCTGTGGGCACACCATCGTATTTATGGAATCCTGTGGAAGGGCTTAGTTGTACCGATTGTGCCAACCCTGTCGCTATGCCCGAAGCATCTACGGTATATTCGGTTACACTGGTAGATGAAAATGGCTGTACCGCTACCGACAGGGTGATTGTTGAGGTAAACTATACTAAAGTGCTTTATATACCCAATGCCTTTACGCCTAATAATGATGGCATCAACGACAGGTTTCTGGTATTTACCGATGGTGCTAAAGCCATTTTATTCAAGGTATTTAATCGCTGGGGCGAAAAGATTTTTGAAACAACTGTTCTTGGTGAAGGGTGGGATGGCACTTACTTAGGCAAAGAAATGAATCCGGGAGTGTATGTGTATTATGTGGAAGCGACTTATCAGGACGATAGCGTAAAGGCTGCCAAAGGCAGTGTTACCCTTGTGCGCTAAATGCTTTGTATCTTCGCGGTGTGAAGAAAGGAACGAAATTATACAGTGTATTAAAGCGTAAATGTCCGCGTTGCCACCAGGGAGAAATGTTTTTAAAGCCCGGTGAGAAAAATTATAACATTATTGGCTATACACCCGACAACTGTAAAGTATGCGGACAGGCGTTTGTGTTAGAGCCCGGATTTTATTACGGTGCCATGTACTTGAGCTATATGCTTTCGGTATTTATCGCGCTGCCGCAGTTTGTAATTTACTATGCCGGTTTTGATATGAGCTTCAGAATGTCTTTAGTATTTATTGTGTTGGCTCAGATAGTTTTAACACCCTTCATCTACAAAATTTCGCGCACTATTTGGATAAATGTGTTTGTAAGCTATGACCCAAGTTTTGAAATTCAAAATACACAACTCTAATCCCGATAGCTATCCTACCGTGTGGACACAAATACCATGTGATAAAAATAATTTAACCACATAGATTCATAGAATGAATATGAGAATACTATTTGCTGCTAATGTTTCTTTTGCTTGCAAAACTATGATAACCTAATGCAGATTATTAATCATAGAAACGTAAACGTTTAAGCATAGCTGCTCAAACATTAATCGTAAAACAACTGAATAAAAAATAAGGCAACAAACAACTATGTTTCTATGTGGTTATAAATTAATGTCCAATATTTGTGTCCACACGGTAGGATAGCTATCGGGACAAAATACAAAACTCAAATATCCAACTTCAAATTTCAGGTATCCAATGTATCCCGATATTTCAGCCCTCATAAAAACCATTCAGTTTAAAACTTCCCGAAGCGGAGGTAAAGGCGGGCAAAATGTAAATAAAGTAGAAACCAAAGTTGAGTTATTGTTTGATGTTATTCATTCAACTGTTTTAACAGAAGAGCAGAAAAATCATCTGCGACAAAAACTATCGAACAGGATAGATAATGAAGGCATACTGCATGTGGTGTCGCAGGCGGCCCGTTCGCAAATATTAAATAAAGAAAAAGCGGTTAAAGAATTTTCAAAGCTGATACTGAAAGCGTTTCAGCCTGTAAAAATCAGAAAGGCAAGCAAGCCAAGTAAAGCGGCTAAACAGGCAAGGCTTCAAACCAAAAAAATACACAGCGAGAAAAAAGCGGCCCGGAGATTTACGCTTCGTAATTCAGATTGAATAATTATTTTTTCTTCCTGCGTTTTTTCATTCTGAAATATTCTTCATTGATTTGTCTCAATCGCTTAAATATGGTTTGGTAGTTTTCGGGTTGGGTTAATATGTATTCCTGCGAAGCATTCATCTGATGAAATTATTTAATTATCCACCATTTTCCCAAACAAGGTTTGGTAAACCGTTCACCAATCCTTATTTTAGGGCTCCCAAAAAATCAAACAACACAATAATATTATGGCACTACAAGAAAGTTACAGGCAAATAATTGACAATGCTGTTAAGGCGATTAACGAAAGGGTTTTCTTCGCGCAGTATCCCGAACACCCTAAGCCTTATGGCGAAGAAGCACCTGCCAAGGGGTTGGAATTTTTTAATGCTTCCTTAAATCAGCCTTTCAATGAATTATCGCAAACAGGCAGCACAGGCAGCGCGGGCGAAGAATTTTCGCCTTACACTTCGCAGCCTTTAGGCATTCAGTATCCTACAACAACGGTCGATACTTTGGTTACCAATTCGCGTAAGGCATTTGCCCTTTGGAAAAGAGTAAGTGTAGATGACAGGGCAGAAGTATTGGTAGATTCTTTAGAGCGCGTTAAGCATCGCTTTTTCGATATCGCCTATGCAACACAGCACACCACAGGGCAGGCATTTATGATGTCTTTTCAGGCAAGCGGCCCGCACAGCAACGACAGGGCTTTAGAATCTTTAGCATTAGCTTATGCTGAACTGACACGTTTCCCAAGCAATGTTACCTGGGAAAAACCAATGGGTAAATTCAATTTGGTTTTAGACAAAACTTTTAAGCCCGTGGCTAAAGGGGTAGGTTTGGTAATTGGTTGTTCAACCTTCCCCGTTTGGAACACCGTGCCGGGCGTTTATGCCGATTTAATTACAGGCAACAGCGTTATTGTAAAGCCACATCCGAAATCAATTTTACCTATCGCGATTGTAGTTGCTGAAATTCAGAAATCGCTACAGAAATATGGTTACGACCCTAACACCGTGCAACTGGCAGTAGATAGTTCAGAAAAATTAATTACCAAAGAGTTGGCCGGACATCCTGAAGTGAAGCTGATAGATTATACAGGCGGAAGCGCGTTTGGCAGCTATGTGGAATCGCTTCCGAATAAAACGGTGTTTACCGAAAAAGCAGGCGTAAACTCTGTAATCTTAGACTCTACCAAAGACTTGAACGATACATTGGGCAACCTGGCATTTTCAATTTCATTATACAGCGGGCAAATGTGCACGGCCCCACAAAACTTTTTCATACCTGCTACGGGTGTAAAAAGTGGCGATACCCTTGTGCCTTATGAAGAAGTGGTTGCTAAGTTTAAAGACGCGGTGAGTGGCTTGGTAAATAATCCGAAAGCCGGGCCGGGAACATTAGGCGCCATTCAAAGCGATGTTACTTTCAACAGGGCTAAAAATGCCAATAACCTTGGCGCGAAAGTAGTGCTGGAAGGCGCTGCTATTGAGAACCCTGAATTTACTTCAGCAAGAATTTGCACGCCTGCTATTTTAGAAGTTGACGCATCGCAAATTGAAGTGTATGAAAAAGAATTGTTTGGCCCCATTGTATTAATTGTAAAAACAAAAGATACCAACGAGAGCATTCAGTTGGCGCACGATATGGCGGCTAAGCATGGCGCTATTACTTGCGCGGCATATTCAACCGATGCGGCTGTCGCTCAAAAAATTAATGACACTATGGAAGATGTGTTTACTCCGGTGAGCTTAAATTTAAGCGGGCCAATATGGGTAAATCAACATGCCGCTTTTTCCGATTTTCACGTTACAGGCGGAAACCCCGCGGGCAATGCCAGCTATACCAATCCTGAGTTTGTAAACAAGCGTTTTGTTTGGGTGGGGCACAGAAAAGTAGCGTAATATTTGGAATTAAGAGTTCAGCGTTAACGTTCAGTTTTGCAAGTTGTAATTTTAAGTGAAAATAAAACACTATGAAACAGTCGGAAATTATTCAAAAGCTATCTAAGTTGCCTGAAGATATGCTGCAATCAGCTTCAGACTATATAGATTTTTTATTGCAGAAAGCTCAAAAAGATGCTGATAAAGATTTTGAACAGAGAATGTTTGGAATTGGTAAAGGCAAAGGGAAGATTGCCAGTGATTTTAATGACCCGATAGATGATATGAAAGATTATATGTAATGAAATTGCTCGTTGATACACATATAGTTTATTGGTTGCTTACTGAACCTGAAAAAATTAAGGCAGATGTAATGTTATTGCTGAAAAATCAAGATGTCCAAGTATTCATTAGTGTAATATCTTTCATGGAGTTTGCAATTAAGTTCAATATTCAGAAAATAGAATACAAAGGGGGGTTAATTGAATTATTTGAAGATATTGATAAGCTTAGACTTGCAGAATTAAATATTGATAAATCGCATTATTATACTTATGAAAAACTTCCTTTGCACCATAGAGACCCTTTTGACAGGCTTTTGATTGCACAAGCAATTTCTGAAAACATGACAATTATTACCAACGATGAACATTTTAAACACTACAATATAAATTACATTTTAAACCAAAAAAAACAAACATTATGAAAAAACTAATCATTGCATTTTCGATTACAGCAATTACATTTTATGGATGTAACAACGCTTCAGAAACAACAGAAACAGTAACTACTACTGAAACCACAACAGAAACAGTAGCCACCACAGAAGGTACTCACGTTGTAGATGCGTCTAAAACGGTTTTGAAATGGGAAGGCGGTAAAAAACTGGTGCCTTCAAAACACAATGGCACTATCAATGTTTCTGAAGGAAATCTTACTGTTGCCGATGGCAACTTAACCGGTGGCACTTTTACCGTTGACATGGCTTCGCTCGACAATGAAGACCTGAAAGGCACTGAAAAAATAGGCGACTTAATTGGTCATTTAAAATCGCCCGATTTCTTTGATGTAGAAAAATTCCCGACAGCCACATTTGTATTAACTGCTGCTGAAGCTGTTGAAGGCAATGCTGCCGCTACTCATAATATTACCGGAGACTTAACTATTAAAGGCAAAACCAATACCATTACTTTTCCGGCTTTAGTTTCGATAAATGGCAGTGATGTAAATGCGAAAGCGAAATTTGCAATTGACCGTTCATTGTGGAATGTAGAATATGGCTCTGAAAGTTTCTTTAAAGGCTTAGGCGATAAAGCCATTAAAAACGAAATTGAATTTGACCTGGATTTAACAGCTACAGCAAAATAATTTTTAGTGGCCGGACGACTCAAAGTCGTTTGGCCACTACACTAAAACACAAAAACAAAAACCAATAAATATGAATTTTACCAGATTAACCGACATCATTGAATTTCAAAACAAAAGTTTTCCGAAGCAAGACGCTTTAGCGAGAAAAGAAAATGGCGAGTGGAAAAAATATTCCACTCAGGATATTATTGATAAGTCAAATCAGTTTAGCCGTGCGCTTGTGGCATTCGGCATTAAGCCCGATGATAAAGTGGCATTGATTTCAACCAATAACCGTCCTGAATGGAATTTTTGCGACTTAGGCATGTTGCAGGTAGGCGCGATAAATGTTCCGGTATATCCTACCATTAGCGAAAGCGATTACGAATTTATTTTCAACGATGCTGAAGTAAAACTGGTATTTGTAAGCGATGAAGGCTTGATGAAAAAAATTCAAAACATTAAAAGCAAAGTGCCTTCATTACAGGCCATTTATTCTTTTGAAGATACCAGCGGCACACACTGGAACGAGTTTTTGAAGCTGGGCGATGATAAAACCCTTCAAACTAAAGTAGAAGAACTGAAAGCCGCGGTGAAGCCCGAGCAGTTAGCTACTATCATTTACACTTCAGGAACAACAGGCACACCAAAAGGTGTAATGTTGTCGCACAACAATATTGTGAGCAACGTAAAAGCTTCATTAAGTATGCTGCCTGTTGACCACCAGAAAACAGTTTTAAGTTTCCTGCCTTTGTGCCATATTTTCGAGCGTATGGTTATCTATACTTATTTCGCTGCGGGCTGTTCTGTTTACTATGCTGAAAGCATGGAGGCTATTGGAGAAAATTTAAAAGAAGTGCGCCCGCATTTCTTCACTACCGTGCCCCGCTTGTTAGAGAAAGTGTATGATAAGATTGTAGCTAAAGGTTTAGAGTTAACGGGCGTTAAGCGTAAGCTGTTCTTTTGGGCATTAGAGTTAGGTTTAGAGTTCGATGAAAAAGGCAATAATGATTTCTTATACAACCTGCAATTAGGCATTGCCCGCAAATTAATTTTCAGCAAATGGAAAGAAGCTTTAGGCGGCAGGATTGAAGGCATTGTAACTGGTGCTGCCGCGTTGCAAACCCGCCTGGAAAAAGTATTTACCGCTGGTGGTATTGAAGTGCGCCAGGGCTATGGACAAACCGAAACTTCGCCTGTTGTAACCGTTGGTAAGCTGGCTAAAGGCGAATATATTCTGGGCACTGTGGGTATGGTAATAGATGGTGTACAAGTGAAGTTAGATCACCGCGAAGGCATGGCTTCAGGCGAAGGCGAAATATTGGTGAAAGGGCCAAACGTAATGATGGGCTACTACAAACGTCCTGACTTAACAGCACAAACCATTAACAGCGAAGGTTGGATTAGTACGGGCGATGTAGGTAAGTTTATTGAATACAACGGCAAGAAGTTTTTGAAAATTACCGACCGTGTAAAAGAACTTTTCAAAACTTCGGGCGGAAAATATGTCGCGCCACAGGTAATTGAAAACAAAGTGAAAGAAAGCCCGTTGATTGAACAGGTAATGGTAGTGGGCGAAAACGAAAAATTCGTTTCAGCTTTAATAGTGCCTTCTTACGATAACCTGAAAGACTGGGCAAATAAGAATGGTATTTCATTTAATGCGAAAGAAGAGCTGTTAACCAATCAAAAAGTATTGGCTGAATACAATGCCCATATTGAAGCATTCAATAAAGACTTTGGAAAGGTTGAACAAGTGAAGAAGTTTAAACTGCTTCCTCTTGAATGGACTATTGAAGGAGGTGAATTAACCCCTACCATGAAAGTGAAACGCAAAGTAGTTTTAGAAAAATATAAAAATGTAGTTACCGAACTATACAACAACTAATTATTCTGAAACTAAATAAAATGTAAATCCCCAATATTAATTTATTGGGGATTTTTTATTAGGCTTCCTTCGGAAAAAGGATGTTGTCATTCCGACCGGAGGGAGGAATCTCTTGGTTTAATACCGTTTAGATTTAATATTAGTCTGTTTTTGTCATGCTGACGAAGGAAGCATCTTTCAGGACGAGGATATAGAGATGCTTCCTTCGTCAGCATGACAAAGTACTTGGTGGAAGGTATTGCCATGTGCTGCTTTTCTTTTGCTGTCTGCATCGCAGATGAAGCAGATTATAGGATTACACAGATTTTGAAAATACCAGCAATCATTTTCTGTGAAATCTTTTAATCCTTTTAATCCGTGATGCTGATAACTTAGTAAATTTTTGCTTGGTCTCAGCATCCGCTGAGACCGGAAATAAAAACAAAGATTTTTCTGATTAAGAATATCTTAATTTAGATGCGTGGTGCAAAAAAACATGAGCTTAGGCTTCATGTGGTTTTAGGTAGTAGCATCCGCTACTACCAGTTGGGTATTTTAAAGAAATAATATGAGGTCAATATTAATTTTAATAGTTGTGATACTTATGTCTATTTCATCATGTAATTATTCTGCTGAAAAGTCACGTGATTATTCTACTGAAAAGTCGTGTGATTTAGATAAAGCATATAAATATATTGAACAACTTGATAGCATTGATATTTATAGAAGATATTCTGCTCATGTTTACATATTTAGATTTTATTACGCTAATGATAAATACGAGTCAGGCTTTATTGATACGAATAAGTTTCATGAAATAGATGATTTTTTTGAGGATTGTATTTTAGAAATAGGTGATTCTACAAGATGTATAAATATAAAAAAAGGTATGGAACGAGTAAAAATATTCAGTAAAACCGGTTTATATGAAGTGCGTTATCTTAACTCATACGCTTCAAATTTAGTTTGTTCCAATAAAAAAAATTATTATTACTTCTCAGACACTACTTTAGTTGATAAAAATATTTTTGTTAAGGTAGCTAACAAAATTTATGAACGAATTGATTTAAGGTAATGTCCCGCTACCAATTGGGGAGAATAGTACCGGGTAAAAAAATATGCCCCGCTGAAAATTCAGCGGGGCACTCACACACTACTCTAAACCTGCAAGAGTATTTTTCTTAGCTCAACTTCACTTCACGTTCACCAATTATATGCCCGTTTTGGTAAATCTCTACTTTATAAACACCTGGCTCATTGATGTATTGGTTACAGTAAATCAATACTTTCTTGTTAGTTTTTGTCCAGTCAATATCGGCTTGGCGGGTAAACATTACAAGTTCTGCGTTTTCGGCTCTCTGAATAAATGCCGGGCCATTTTCAACCATTGAAATGGTTTCACCTTTAGGATTAATTACTCTTACATAAAGGCTCACCGTTCCTTCATCCAGCACTTTGTTTTCACCGGTTTCAAAGCTTATGCGAAGCCCTTCGGCATTTTTAACTTTTCTGGCAGTTACTTCTTTTCCAAATACACTCATTTTTACCGCATCAACATCTAAGTTGTTTATAGGAAGCAATGAAGCAACTTCTACCTTGCCGACAAGGGTTTTGTTTTTTTCAGAAAGCTGCGAGTTCAATTCTTTCTCGTTGCCTAAGCTTGCATACAAGTTTTGATTTTCAAAACCAAGCCTTTCATTATCGATAGCTAACTGTTGCAACTGAGCCCCCATATCTTTAATAGATGCCTCATATTGTGCCAGCAATGTTTTGGCTTTAGTCAATTCGCTTTTAGAAAGATTGTTGTTTTTCAAAAGAGTTTCAATTTGTTTCTTTTGAGCTAGCAACTCTTCCTGTTTAGCGTCTAAAAGCTCAATCGTTTTTTCATTGTCGGCTTTCAACTGTTCAAATTCTTCGTTAGCCACATCGAATACCGCGGAAAGATGGTCAAATTCAAATTCTAATGAACTAATTTCTGTAGTTACACTTTCCCTAAGTGTTTTTTCAGAAAGGTAAGAGAAAAAAGTGTAAACGTTTACGAGCAGCAGGGCTACTATAGCCACTATGAACAAATTTTTTGTTCCTGTTCTTTTTTCATTTGTTTCCATGATTGACAATTTTTAGGGTTAAGAAATAATAGTTTTCAATTTATTCGTAAAACAGTGTTTTAATTTTAAACTGTTCTGTCTTATAAATGGCAATCACTATGCCGAAGCACGGGGCTGAATGAAAAAGATGTATTGCAAATTATCTTCAAAGTATAATAAAAATTAAGGGTTTAACAGAGTGGCTGCTCTGTTGCTGCATGAAGTTTTAACCGGCAATTGTTATAATAAAATGGGGTATATATTGCACATAGTGAGGAATATTGCTCAATAATACTCATGAACGGCTGGCACTGAAACTACAAAAGCAGTACATACATTATTAAATGCGTGTACTGCTTTTAGTATTCAGGTATAAATTACCGGCTCTTATTTTTTCAATGGCTGCCCTACAGGAATAGCGCAATCATGCCCGGGTTCGCCATGCGGAGGGTTAATGCCCGGTGGGGTAGATGATTTACCTTGCTGCCCTTCCATAGAAAATGTTGGCGTGGCAACCGGTGTTGAAGCCGGTGCCGAAAATGATGGTGTAATAGTAGGTTCAGTGGTGATAGTAGGTGTAGTTGGTTCAGAATCTAATGGCGCGCCCACAGGAATTTCGCAGCGATGCCCGGGTTCGCCATGTGGCGGGTTTAACTTGCCTGAAGGTGTATTACCCGATGTTGCGTTGCCTGAAGCGGCATTATTATCAGAACCGGGAAATGTTTCTTCCATGATTAGTTGCGGCTCGGTATCGGCATTCACATCGCTGGTGGCAGTAGTATTTGTGATGCCTGTAGTTTCCTGGGTTTCAGCATTGTTACAAGCAATTAAAGCAGATACTGCTATTGCTAAGGTTACTATTTTTTTCATAGTTGTGATTTTAATTATTGTGTTATGTAATGTGGTAAAGATAGGTAATACCGAAAGCATATTTGTAATAGCATTCAATTGTAATGTATTAAACAGCTATTGCTTCGGCATTTTGAACTTATGAAATCCCGGTTTTCGGGAATACCACAATTAATTCGGACTATAATAATAAATTAAAAAGGTATAAGCGCCTTCCCCTGCAAGAAAACAGCTTATGACTGTTATTGAAGCAACGTTTTTGTTTCATTATCAAAACACATAAATTTGTTGCAACAGAAAACAATAATCACCATGAAATACATCACAACCATTCTTTTATTTTTCCTTTCCTGTCAGTTTGCCTTTTCGCAGGGCAAAGAAAAGGAAGAGAAATCTACGCTGACATTTGATGTAAAATACAATGGCAAAACACACACCGTTGCCGTTGGCGATACGGTGCATATCGGCTATGGCAGCCATCCTTATGGCAGCTTCATGTATCTTGAATATGGCGCGGGAAAATCCTTGCCAAAAGAGGTAGGCGGAAAAACAGCGGTCATTACAAAGATTCAGTACTTTAAAATAACCAATGTTTACAGGGTATTTATGAAATCAGGAATGTGGCGTTTTATTTCTGATGGTATTGAACAGGCAGTAGCCAAGAAAGAAGTTTCAGGCTTTAACCAAACATTTTTTGAATAACTTTGAAAACACAAAATTGAAAACAAAACTAACACCATGAAAAAGCAAATCTTCTTCGCCTGTGTAATTGCAGTCTTTTTAAGCTCAGTCTTTTTTACCGCCTGTAAAAAAGAAAACGGCAAAGACAATGACTTAACTGAAACGGTTGTTGGCAAATACACCAACCCCAATGACTATGACCTTGAAATTGTTGTAAATAAAATAGACAATTCTACCGTATCAATAACGCTTCAAAACGGGTATTTTGATTACGCATTTACCAATGTAAAAATGAATACAGCTACTTCTTTCACATTGAATCAATATACTAAGAATAGTTATTGTTATTCACAAATTTCGCCCGAAGAAGCAACCTTAACAATTTCAGGAACCGGAACAGCCTCTAACAACAATATATCATTATTCATTAGTGAAAATACAGCAGGAAATACAGGTACTTGTTCAGATAGCGACTCATACACTTTTTCAGCTTCTAAATAAAAAACGTTTTTTCAGTGCCGCATAAATTAAGGAAGGCTTCCCTTTAAGGGAAGCCTTCCTTGTTTCCCAAAGGAAGAACACACCATTAAACCCGGTGAATAACTATACCTTCAGCCTAATGAATTAATTTAAACGTGAGCGCCAGCAATAATGCCACAGGAATATCGGTGTAAAATTCTATATAAGGTATTTCGGGGTTATGGTTCCATGCGGCTCTTATGGTATTGTTCTGAATAATAAACTGGTGTTGCAAAGGAGTATTGGCAGTTGCTTTCATGAGCATATTGCCTTGCTTAAAATAGCTTTCCCAGCGCACCCATTTTCTGCTTAATGATTCGCCATCCCATTTTAAGTCATCGCCTGTATCGAAGTAGTAACGGTAAATATTTTCGCCATCAAATGCCCACACGTTCATCTTGCTTCCGGTGGTGATATTGTGCAGCAGGCTTCCATCCCACACATATTCTTCATAGCCCTCTTCGTTGTATCTGATAATATTTATCTCATCATCTGCAAACGATAATTTTTCATAAGGCAATTGTTCTACCGTGTTTATTTCTAACCGGTATAATTGAATAAAATAAGTGGTAATGGCAACAAGCAGTGTATTCGGAATTTTTTTCCGGTTGAAATGAAACAATACTTTTCCTGTATAGGCATCGAAAAAGGCAATTTGCCCCTGTTCGTTTATTTCGTAAAACCCGATAACAATATCGCGGGTTACATCTTTGCCCCAGTACACTTCGTTGTTGAAGAAAGTCAATATTGTTTTTCGCCCTTCAGGATAATCTATTCTTAACGCTTTGCCAATAATACCTTTAGCGGGTTCTATCCTGAATAAAACATCATCGTTTTTAGTTGGTGACAGTAGTGTAATTAGTTTTTTCTTTACCAAAAAAACAGGCGCTAAGCTATCGCCCTGAATAATAGATATGCTACTGCCATCTATCAATAAATGTGGGTGTCCGGTAGAATCGTAAACCACAAAAGTATTTTCCTGTA
>CAYSGX010000033.1:10996-13891 GCA_964430605.1 uncultured Chitinophagaceae bacterium | reverse complement strand
AAATATTCCCTTCTGCCCGGGTGGCGAAATTGGTAGACGCACCATCTTGAGGGGGTGGCGCCCGAAAGGGTGTACGAGTTCGAATCTCGTTCCGGGCACTTTTTAAAACCCTTTAAATACAAGGGTTTCAGTTTAGAACTTAAATTCTGTAACTACCTTTTGTTGTCTCATTTTCAAAAAAGTTGAAATGAGTAATACAAGATTTTTGATTGGTGCTTACAAACTATTCAGCATTTCAAAAAAATCTTTCTTGTTTATGCTTAAAGTGCGTAAATGATTTTTAACGATAAATTCAGGAATAGGGCTAACATGGGTTTGTAACGTAATGGGGCGGTTAAGGTCTTTACGTATCCAGTGTTCGTGCCCGCCAGAAGTACGTGTATTTTTACAACCCTGCGCTTGCAAAAATTTTCTGAAAAGTTGAAGAGAAATATTGCTGAGTTTTTGAGTGCTCATGGTGTTTAAGCAAAGGCAGGAATTGTAACAGAACGGTCTATTTTCTTAAATGTTTTATGCTCCATTATATCGGCAATGTAATTATTTTTTACAATTAAATCGCTCCAATTGGGAGCCTGCATTTTTTTAGATTTAACTTTCCAGCCTAAACGAGACAATTCATTTGCAATAGTTTTTTTATTGCTTGTATAACGCAAAAACTCTTCTAAAGCCACGCCAAAGCTGCGATGCGCTTCTTCTTCAGAATATCCATAACCACTCAAATCAAGCGCAGGAGCGTATGCAACATAATGTTCGTTTTCTTGAAAAAGGATTATAGAAAGACGTGTTTCAATGTTATGGTTGTGGCCTTTATATTTAGCTTCGTACTGAATCTTTTTTCCTGTTGCCATGGCTACAATAGGTTTACAATATAAAAAGTATAAAAGTTTCTGAATAAGACAAGGTTTAATATTCTGTTACAAAAATCTTACACTTTTCTTACTTTATTCTTACGTTTTTTTGCTGTTTTCTTGATGCAATAATACAACATGGCAACAACATTTCAATACTATAAACAAAAGATTTAAGCGTTAATTATTCAAAAATGGTATTGTTTATGTTTGATTTATATACTACAACAAGACAAAATAGTATAAAATAATACTATTTCAAAGAACATTTTTCATACCAGATTTTCTTTTCTCATATCATTTCAATAATATATTGTCGCTCCAGTGGTGGATCTTCTTTAAATTCTATAAGCCGTCCGTCTTTCAGTTTTTCGGCATACAAATCGTTGGCGCAGGTACTAATCATAATCTTGTTTCCGGGATCAGTTATTTAATAATTACTTGGTTTTACCAGCCAAAGTATTAGGTATATCAATATTGGCGAGCCTATACCAACAATGGTAGCAATTACAAATACCAGCCTGATTACAGTTACATCTAACTCAAATTTAGTTGCCAGCCAGGCGCATACTCCGGCAAGTTTCTTCTCTGTTTTCATAAAAATTTATTTTGCTTTTTTATTTAACCGATACAAAATAAATGAAAAAATTATGAAAAAATAAAATGTGCCTTATAATGTTTTCTACAAGGGTTATTCCTCTCTTTTTAAGTCATGTACAGTTATTGATAAATAAAGATTTTCTGTTGAAAACTGATAAGAAAAAGGTGCGTTTTATTCATAGTTTCGCATCATAAATCCCACTGGCTTGAAAAAGATTATTTCAGCAATAGTTTTGCTAATGCTATTGATGCCCATTATATTGTTAGCACAAAAAGGTACAGTTAGAGGCATTGTTTACGATAAGGAAAGTGGTGAGCCTGTAATTTTTTCTAACATAATAATTGAAGGCACAACCTTTGGTGCGGCTACAGATTTAAACGGGCTGTACGCAATCCCCAATATTCCGGCAGGCAATTACAACTTAATTAGTTTTTCGCTTGAACACGATTCTGTGGTATTGCCTATAGAAATAAAAGCTAATAAAATTACAAGTGTAAATATTACCGCCCCAAAAAAAACGATGAAGATTAATGAGGTAGAAATCAGTGCCGAAAGGCAAGAAGCTAAAACTGAAGTAAAAGTTTCTACCATCAATATTTCAGTGAAGCAAATTACTAAAATACCTACTGTAGGTGGCGAGCCCGATTTAGCCCAATATCTTCAGGTATTGCCGGGGGTAATTTCTACGGGCGATCAAGGCGGGCAATTATATATTCGGGGCGGCTCACCCATTCAAACTAAAGTGCTGCTCGATGGTGTAACTGTTTTTAATCCATTTCACTCTATCGGCTTGTTTTCAGTTTTTGAAACCGACATCATTAAGAATGTAGATGTTTACACAGGCGGTTATCCTGCTCAATATGGGCAAAGAATTTCTTCAATCGTAGATATTAAAACCAGAGACGGCAATAAGAAAAGAATTGCAGGTAAATTATCGGCCAGCCCGTTTTTAACCAAAGCCATTTTAGAAGGTCCGTTAATTAAGCAAAAAGAAAACGGCAACTCGCTATCATTTATTCTTTCAGCAAAAAACTCTTTTTTAAACAGGACTTCCACCGCTTTATATCCTTATGTAAATGAAGGCGGTAATGGCATCCCTTTCAGTTTTAATGATTACTACGGAAAAATATCTTTCAATGCAGCGGGTGGCTCAAAGTTTAATTTATTTGGCTTTCACTTTAATGATGTAGCGACATTGGAAAACAATTCTACATTTGAATGGAACTCTTTGGGTTTAGGTACCAATTTTACTTTAATACCTGAACAATCTAACACCATTATAAACGGAGTACTTGCATATTCCAATTACGATATTGCTTTAACAGAGGCGAACCAACAACCAAGAAACAGTAGCATAGGCGGGTTTAATATGCAAATGGATTTTACCTACTTTACCAATGGTGGCGAACTACAGTATGGCTTTAATATCAACGGCTTCAGCACCAC
>CAYSGX010000033.1:0-10986 GCA_964430605.1 uncultured Chitinophagaceae bacterium | reverse complement strand
ACTTTAGATTTCTTTAATAATCTTGGCGTTAAGGTTGAACAAAACCAAAATACTACTGAATTCGGTTTGTTTTTCAGATACAGAAAAGCCTGGAAACGATTTGTGATGGAACCCAGTGTAAGGGTAGATTATTACGCTTCTTTAGGCGCTTTTTCTCCTGAACCGAGGTTAGGGTTAAAGTTTAATGCTACCAACAAACTAAGGTTTAAATTGGCCAGTGGAATTTTCTCTCAGAACTTTATCAGCACCCGTCCCGACAGAGATGTTGTAAACCTGTTCAACGGATTCTTATCGGGTCCCGATGATGCTTTAACAAGGCCTGGCGGGCAATCGGTAAATAATAATTTGCAACGTGCTTATCATGCCATTGGTGGTGTAGAAATAGATGTAGCGAAAAATATTCAGGTTAATATTGAGCCATACTATAAATATTTTCAGCAGCTAATAGAATTAAACCGTTTTAAAGTATTTCCTCAAGATCCCGATTTTCAAATTGAAACAGGCGATGCTTACGGTATAGATTTTTCGTTTAAGTATGAAATTAAAAAAGTGTATATCTGGACTGCCTATTCTTTAGCCTGGGTTACCCGCAATAATGGCGTGCAGGAATACAACCCTAATTTCGACAGAAGGCATAACCTTAACATTATTGCCACCTATTCTTTCGGAAAAGATTTAACATGGGAAGCAAGCGCCCGCTGGAATATGGGCACAGGTTTTCCATTTACCCGCACACAGGGCTTTTATCCGTTCAATAATTTCAGCAATGGTATCAGTACCGATTATACTACAAGCAACAGTCAACTTGGCATTATTTATGAAGACCAACTAAATGCAGGCAGGTTGCCTGTTTATCATCGTTTAGATTTTGGTTTGAAAAAGAAAATAACCTTCAGCAAAAATTTAGGTATGGATATTGCGGTTAGTGTATCAAATGCTTATAACAGAGAGAATATTTTTTATTTCGACAGAATAAATTATACGAGAGTAAACCAGTTGCCAATATTACCAAGCTTAACCGTGTCGTTTAATTTTTAAACCATAAAGCCTTTATGTTTAGCAAAGCCAAACATTTTCAAGCAACAACCATAAAAGCTGTTTTTATAGTAGCGATGCTGTTTACGGCATCTATGCTACATGCGCAGCAATCGCAAATTGTTAACGACCCTTCTCAATTGTATTATCAGGGTTTGGAATTTTATAAGCTGAAAAATTTTGTGAAAGCCAAAGAACTTTTCAATGAATACATTGAAAGAAAAGAAGTGTTGCACGAAAAGCAATTTCAGTCTTTACTTAGCGATGCGAAATTTTACAGAGCTATTTGCGCTTTTGAATTGGCACAGCCCGATGCCGAAAAATTACTCTTGGATTATATCGAAAAGGAAGATGATTCGCCTACTAAAAAAGTGGCTTATTATCATTTAGGGCGTTTATTATTCGATACTAAAAAGTATGGCGAAGCCATTGAATACTTTAAGCAGGTAGATGTGTATAGCTTAGGCAAAGCCGAAAGGGATGAGTATAAATTTGAACTGGGCTACTCTTATTTTCATACTAAAGATTTGGATGAAGCCTTTAAATTATTCAGGGAAATAAAAGATGTTCAGAATAAATATTACTACCCTTCTAACTATTACTATGGCTATATTTCTTACACGCAGAAAAAGTTTGATGAAGCATTAAGAAGCTTCGAAAAACTTAAAGAATCTAAGTTGTATGAAAAAGTAATTCCTTACTACATTGCCCAGATTTATTTTCAGCGTAAACAATACGATGAGGTTATTAAATACTTAGAGCCATTAATTGCCGATAAGAATTTAAAGTATTTTGAAGAGCTGAACCTGATTTTGGGCCAGGCTTATTTTGAAACCAAAAATTATGAAAAAGCCGTGAAGCATATAGATGTATATGTGAAGCGGAATAAAGCCCGTAAAGAAGAACTGTTTCAGTTGGGTTATGCCAATTATCAAATGGGAAAATACGCTGATGCCATCAGTAATTTACAACAATTAGATAACCTTACTGATAGCATTGGGCAAAATGCCCTGTATGTTTTGGGCGATTGTTTTTTGAAAACCGGAAACAAACAAAATGCTTTATCGGCTTTTCAAAAAGCGATGAAAATTGATATCGATGAAGTAATTGTTGAAGAGGCAAGTTTTAATTATGCTAAGCTGTCTGCTGAATTGGGCTATGGAAAGCAAGCTATTACTTCATTGCAAGAGTATGTTAATACCTATCCAAAATCGAAACATAACGAAGAGGCGAAAGAAATTCTTTCTGAATTATTGTTATCTACCAAAAACTACAAAGAGGCATTAACGATTATTGAAACCCTTCAGAATAAATCGCCAAAAGTTAAAAAGGCTTACCAGCAAATTGCTTTTTTAAGAGGCGCTGAAGTATTTAACGATAAAGATTATGATGAGGCGATTCGGTTGTTTAAAGTTTCATTAAACAATCCTGTTGAAGCTGAATTTAAAGCATTGAGCCATTACTGGCTGGGTGAAAGTTTTTACCAGAAAGAGCAATACACCAGTGCTTTTAACGAATACAATAAGTTTCTGGAAGTTGCTGCAAGTATTAACCTGAAAGAGAAAAACTGGTTGCTGGCTAATGCTAATTACAGTGCCGGCTACACACAGTTTAAGCAACAAAAGTTTAGTAGCGCTGCCCGTTATTTTACCGAAGCAATTGCAAAAGCGCAGCTAAGCAACAAGCCTGAAGCCAAAAGTAAAATTTATCCCGATGCATCGTTGCGCAATGGCGATTGCAATTTTATGCTGAAAAATTATGCGGTTGCTATTAATAATTACGATGCGATTATTCAGTCTAAAGGCAGCGGTAGCGATTACGCGTTGTTTCAAAAAGCCACTATACAAGGCATTCAGGGCAAGTATGAAGACAAGATTATTACCATGGAAAATATCGCGCGTCAATACCCCAATTCTATTTATACCGATGATGCGCAATATCATATTGGCGATGCTTATGTGTCGTTAAATAAAAACCAAACGGCTGTTGCTACTTTTAACAGCCTTATTCAGAAATTTCCAAACAGCCCTTTTGTAAGTAAATCTTATTTAAGGTTGGGGCTTATTTACTACAATCAGGATGATGTGAAGAAAGCTACCGATAGTTATAAAATGATAGTTGAGAAATACCCGCAAAGCAATGACGCAAAGGAAGCTTTACTCGCATTGAAAGAAATGAGTATTGCTGAAGGAAATCCTGATATATATATGGATATAGTAAGCAAAAACAGCAGTATTAACGTGAGCTATTCCGAAAAAGATTCTATCAGTTATCTCGCTGCCGAAACGCAATATGACAAAGGGCAATGTGAAGATGCGGTAAAGAAATTTGATAATTACATTGCACAGTTCCCTAACGGATATTTTTTATTGCAGGCCAACTTTTATCGTTCCGAATGTTTGTTCCGAATAAAAGAATTTACTGCCTCATTAAAAGGCTATGAACTTGTAGCCAATGCAGGGCAAAATATTTTCAGGGAAAGAGCATTGGTGAAAGCCGCTGAAATTAATTACTACGAATTAAAAGAT
Source organism: uncultured Chitinophagaceae bacterium (assembly GCA_964430605.1). Lineage (GTDB taxonomy): Bacteria > Bacteroidota > Bacteroidia > Chitinophagales > CAIOSU01 > CAYSGX01. Next base: position 7,423 of record CAYSGX010000033.1, on the reverse strand, counting down.
TTCACTGTCGCCAACAGGTATTATGCAATGCTTTCGGAAAACGCGACCAATAGCGATAATGTATTTATTGCCAATTTGGGTTTAATGCGTTGCGCTTATTTCTTAAATCAATTCAATGCAATTAATACTTATGCTGAAAAGATACTGAACAGCAACCAATCTACACCCGAGCAAATTACAGAAGCTAATTTTTACCTGGCAAAGTATTATTTGCAGAACAATAATTCAGGTAGCGCTGAAAGTTATTTCCAAAAAGTAATTGAGAAATCTACCAATGTTGTGGGTGCCGAATCGCAGTATCAGGTGGCCTTTATTCAGTTTAAAAACAATAAGCTGAAAGAAGCCGAAGACCTTTGTTTTAAAGTTGCCGATAATTACAGCTCTTATGAATATTGGGTTATTAAAGCCTACTTGCTTTTAGCCGATATCTATCTGGTAAATAAAAATACTTTTCAGGCTAAAGCCACTTTAGAAAGTATTATTGAAAATGCCGAAGATGCTGCATTGAAACAGGAAGCCGCCAATAAGCTCAACAGCATTTTAGAAAGCGAAAACAAAACCACCAAATTATTGCCTGATGGCATGAATATAGATGCACCATTAGACACTATTCAAATTAAATAGCACCCGATATGGTTACGCAACATAAAATTATTTTCAATCAAAAAATTAGTGCGGTACTAATTTTTATACTGTTACAATTATCTGCCATTACATTGTTTGCGCAAGCCGATGGCTCACTTGGCAACGAGCAGGTAGATGTAGTGAAAGAATTTAATCCGCTTATTCAGGATGCCAATAAAATTGTGTTTCCGCCCGAACCGGTTGAAGCCAAGCCTGAACCTGTTTCCCTGCAATATAATGTGCCTGACAGGTTAATGCCATTGGCATATCCGCAATCTAACTTAAAGCCACTGGCTATTGCAAAAGAAAAGCAGGAGCAGTATTACAATTCGTATGCACGCTTAGGTTTTGGGTCGCAGTGGAGCCCTTTAGGTGAAGTATTTTTTGCTGAAGGCAAGCCTGAAAAGGCGATGTTTGGCGCACATGCGAAATATCGTTCGGCACATGGGCAAAAAATTAAATCGCAAGATTATACTCAAACCGATGCTACTGTTTTTGCCAATACATATATGAAGCAAAGTTTGCTGAAAGCTAAAGTGGGCTACAGCAGCGATGTGGTGCATTATTTCGGTTACGATATTTTTAAAAAAGATAGCGGGCTTCCATTAACTGAATTGAAACAAAAAGATTTAAAGCAAACATTTAGCCAGGTTGATGTAGCCGTTGATTTATTAAATGCCAAAAGAAGAAACAGCGCTTTTGATTACAACGGGAAATTTAACTACAATTATTTCTGGGACAAGTTTAAATTGAACGATCAATTTATCAATGCCGATATTACTTTAAAGAAATCAATAAAAGACAAGCATCATATTTCGTTACAATTAATGGATGATTATTCCATTTTTAAAGATGTGGCAGGTAACACGCTAAACAGAAATATTTTCAGCACAAAAGCCAAATATCATTTTATAAGTGGCGACTGGAATCTTTTCGGAGCAGTAAACCCGGTATGGGAAGCGGGTATTTTTCATTTGTTCCCCGACATTGGTTTGCAGCGCGGCATCTACAATGAGTACATTGTATTGTACAACGGTTGGAAAATGGATTTGCGAAAAAACAGCTATGCTTCTTTGGCACAGCAAAATCCCTGGTTAGAACAGCTTGCCGTGAATGATATAAGAAACGGTTGGCTGGAAGAACGTTTTATGGGTTTAAAAGGAACCATTAAAAAGTTTAACTATAATGTCCGGTTTGCGCAAAACCTTTATCGCCACATGCCGGTATTTGTAAACCAGGTTTCAAATGCGCCCACTGTTACCGATGCTGATGTAACCTACGGCAGGCCCGATTTTGCAGTGGCTTATGACAGAAGAGTAAATATATTAAACCTTCATACTGAATTGGGCTACCGGGTAAACAGCGATTTACAATTCAATTTTGTATTCGACTTTAATAATTTTGAACCCGACAGAATAAGTAAAATTTACCATCAGCCACGCTTTAGCGGACGATTCAATACCCGTTATACCATTGCTGAAAAAGTATTATTGCAATTAGATATTATTGGGTTAGATGGTGTTTATTTTGTCAATTACCCCGGGCTAAATGAATTCAGAATGCCATTTGATGATAAACTAAAAGGCACTTTAGACGCAAGCATCGGGGCTACTTATATTTTTTCCAACCGCTTTTCATTTTTTGCGCAGCTAAATAATTTGGCTTCCATAAAATATCAGCGTTATTATTTGTATCCAAGCTACGGCTTCAATGCTTTGGCAGGTGTTACTTTGCATTTTTAGTTGATACACTGAAAAGATAAAAGTTGGCGGTAAACCTGAAAAGAAACTACAATGACGACAATAGTCTGGATACTATATTTAATATTTTATGTTTATTGGTTAGTAAAGAAAAAGCCATATAAAAGGATAAAAACTTATGAATTTCCATTGTGCAAATTCTCAATAAATATGAAACGTTGGTAAGAGTAGTTTATGACGACAACATACAACGAATTATTTAAGCGACTTTTGACAGAGTATGACTTACCAGACGACTTGTCATTTTCAGTTGACTTGCCAACAGAAGTACAAAATATACTTTCTGACAAAATACTAATGACGGATTTTGGAGTTACTTTAAAATCATTTGACAAACTTTACAAAGCAACGCAGGATTGGGAAAACAAATCCATTATCGAAGACAACGAAAATCACTTTCATGTTGACTGGCATGTAACATCTGCTGACAATAAAAAAGTTTTTATGCTTGGTATAAAAACTTTGGTTTTGCTTGCTAACAAATTTGAAAAAGAAAAAATTATTGATATTCGATTTTGGTATTCGTTTCAGACACCTGAGCTTGGAAAACTTTGGGCAAAACAGAACAATATTGAAGAAGAAGACGAACATTTTATAAGTGACAGATTGAGTTTTTATAAAAGGCGAAATGGAGAGGAAATAATATCGAAAGAATTAATGGAAAGTAAATTTTGGGCAATACTAATAATAGACATATAAAAAAAGACCTAACAGCCATTTGCCGCAAGCTGATAGGGTGTACCGACTGGAAATTGCTGTGTTTAAATTTATCGTCCTATGGTGATTGTATTCACACAACGGCTTGCAAACAAAATCAATAAATTTTCTTCCGAAACTTATTGCAACTTCTGTTTAAACCTGCCTTTCTTAAATACCTGCCTGCCTTTGTTGATGCCTTTGCGCAACTTGTTTTGTTCTTCCAAAGAAAGATGAATCGTGTTTTGACATTCCGTTGAACAGCAACTTTCATATTTTTCTTTGCAATTATCACACTGAATAAATAGTAAATGACAGCCGTCATTTACACAGTTAACATGCACATCGCAGGGCGCGCCACATTGGTGGCATTGTGCGATTATTTCATCAGAAATCTTTTCGCCTAAGCGTTCATCAAAAACAAAGTTTTTGCCTTTAAATTTTATGGGCAGGTTTTGCTCTTTCGCTCTGCGGGCATATTCTATTATACCACCTTCCAACTGAAATACATTCTTAAAGCCCTTGTGCTTATAATAGGCGCTGGCTTTCTCGCAACGAATACCTCCGGTGCAATACATCACAATATTTTTGTTCTTGTGCGGCTCTAATATTTTTTCCACTACGGGCAATGCCTCTCTGAAAGTATCCACATCAGGTAATATTGCATTCTCAAAATGACCCACTTCATGTTCATAGTGATTACGCATGTCAACTATAATAGTATTGGGGTCTTCGGCAAGTTTATTAAAATCTTCTGCTTTCAGATGAATGCCTTTGTTAGTTACGTCAAAGGTTTCATCATGCAGTCCATCGGCAACAATTTTATTGCGCACTTTTATGTCTAATACAAAAAACGATTTTCCGTCATCTTCTACTGCAATGTTCAGCCTTATACCATTCATAAATGAATAGCTGTAAAGCGTTTTCTTCATTGCTTCAAAATTTTCGGCAGGCACACTTATTTGCGCATTAATGCCTTCTTTGGCTACATAAATTCTGCCTAATACATTTAATTCAGAAAGTTTAATAAACAACTCATCTCTGAATGTATGAGGATTTTCTAATTTCCAATACTGATAAAAGGAAAGCGTGGTTCTTGGACGTATGTCTTTTTTTAGCTGCTCTTTGAGCTGCTTTCGGCTGTATTTGTTGTGCAATTGCATGTTGCAAACGGTTTTAATAAATGAAAGTGCAAAATTAGCACATTATTAAAACCCAACAATGACTTTTGTTACCCTTTAGCTACACAGTTAATCCCAAGTTATGCAATAAAGGTGCGCCCAGAGGGAGCGAACTATTGCATTTACTTGGGATAATCCCGATTTAGAAAATCACCTTTTAGGTGAGTGAAGCGAAACTTAAAAGGTTTGATTTTCTTATATCGCTATGCAATAGTTTTTTTCTATTGCATAGTTTGGGTTAATTTTTTATTCAGAAAAAAATAGGTTAATAACGGTATTAATATGATATTTTGTTTTCCTATATTGCTGAAAAGATTATTATGGATTTTTTCAGACGCTTATTTGAAAGTGATTTTATGCCACACGGGCATTGTTATTTCTGGAAACCCGAAGTGTTGTGGACTAATGTTATTGGCGATGCGTCTATAGTACTGGCTTATTTCACTATACCGTTTGCATTATATTATTTTATCAGTAAACGAAAAGATATAAGATACCCGGGCATTTTTATTCTGTTTGCTTTATTTATTTTTTCCTGCGGATTAACACACCTGCTCGATATTGTTTCAGTATGGATACCCATATACCGTTTTGAAGGATTGCTAAAAGTATTTACAGGTATCATATCATTAATTACTGCCGCGTTTCTTATAAGGGCTATTCCCGATTTGCTGAAACTGCCTACCCGTGAAGCTTACGAAGAAAGTAATGCTTCATTAAAGCAAAGTAAAAATGAACTTAAAAAACATAATGAATACTTAAAAAATTTAGCCTATGCTACTTCCCATGATTTGAAAGAGCCTGCCCGTGGTGTGTCTATTTATGCGCAAGCTTTATTGAGTAAAAATGCTAATCAGTTTAGCGATGAAGTAATAGAAAAGCTACAGTACATAGCTTCAGAAGGGAAGCGAATGTATGAAATGGTAGAATCGGTAATGGATTTTTCTTTTCTGGAATCGGAAGAATATTTTTTTGAAAATGTGAATCTTGAGAAAGTGGTTTACAACACCCAAATGAATATTAAATTATTGGTTGAAGAAAGTAACACTACTATTGAGTATGATTTTTTACCCGAAGTAAATGGTAATGAAACATTACTCACAATTATGTTTCAGAATATTATTACCAATAGCATTAAATTCAAAAGGCATGGCATCAATCCTGTAATTAAAATTACTTCCGAAGAAACCGACACGGTAATTAAAATAATTATTAGCGATAACGGTATAGGCTTCGATAACAAGTACAAAGATTTAGTGTTTGAAATGTTTAAGCGCCTAAATGCAAATAGTACTCATAAAGGTTCGGGGCTGGGGCTGGCTATATGCAAAAGAGTGGTAGAAATTCATTGTGGTAAGATAGAAGCGTTTTCAGAAATCAATAATGGTACTACAATCATTATTACACTGCCTAAGTAGTATTATTGCCTTATAAATTCATCAAATCATTAATCGTTTTTGTTCGTTATTCAACTTAGAATAACCAATAAAAAAAACCTTTTTATATTCAGTCTGAAAATTGAATATCATATATTAATTAATAATCTCAATACATGTCGGTAATAAAAACTAAAGTAAATAAAAACAGCGCATCTTTTAAAGATAATCAAGAGAAGATGACTGCACTGGTAGATGAGTTGAATAAAAAGCTGAAAGAAGCCACTAAGCAGGGTTCGTCAAAACATCAGCAACGCGCCAAAGAAGCGGGAAAATTATTGGCGCGTGAACGCTTGGAATTGCTGCTCGACCGTGATTCACCTTTTTTGGAACTGATGCCTTTGGCGGGCTTGGGTGGCGATGGTTTCGGAGCAGGCGGAACAATAGTAACAGGCATCGGCTTAGTGGAAGGAAAACTGTGCGTGATTAACAGCAACGTAGGAACAAATAAAGGCGGAGCTATTGATTATGCTACATTGCAAAAGGGTTTGCGCATTGGCGAAATCGCTATGGAAAACCGTCTGCCTTCTATTAATATTGTGGAAAGCGCAGGTGCTAACCTGCCCGAGCAGGAAAAAATTTTCAATTACGGAGGCATTAACTTTCGTGAAATTACCAGACGCTCGAAAGCGGGCTTGGCTACTTTGAGTTTGGTGTGTGGTAATGCCACTGCGGGCGGGGCATACATTCCGGGCATGAGCGATTATACCGTTATGGTAAAAAATCAGGCGAAAGTTTTTTTGGCGGGACCGCCATTAGTGAAAATGGCTACCAACGAAATTACCGATGATGAAAGTTTGGGCGGTGCAGATATGCACGCAAAAATTTCAGGTGTTTCCGATTATACTGCTTCCGATGATGCAGATGGTATTCGTTTGCTGCGCGAAATCATGTCGTTTATTCCGAGCGATGCGGAGCAGTTTGTTCCGCAGAAAAAAGTGAAAGAACCGCTTTACAACCCAGATGAAATTTTGGGCATTGTTAATCCTGATGTAAAAATTTCTTTCGATGCACGTGAAATCATTGCGCGTATTGTTGACGGCTCTGAATTTTCTGAATTTAAGCCGAACTATGGCAGCACGTTGGTTTGCGGCTTTGCCGAAATTCACGGTTATCCTGTGGGCATATTGGCAAACAATGGAGTGTTGTTTTCCGATTCAGCCAACAAGGGCGCACACTTTATTCAACTCTGCAACCGCAACAACACGCCATTGATTTTTCTGCAAAATATTACAGGGTTTATGGTGGGCAAAAAATATGAAGAAGAAGGCATTATTAAACATGGCGCAAAGCTGATTAATGCCGTGAGCAACAGCGAAGTGCCTGCCATTACCATTATGACAGGCGCGTCTTATGGTGCGGGCAACTATGCCATGAACGGCAGGGCGTATCAGCCGCGTTTTTTGTTTTCGTGGCCTAATTCAAGAATTGCCGTAATGGGTGGTGAGCAGTTGAGCGGGGTGATGGAAATTATTCAGCGCGAAGCAGCCGAAAAAGCAGGCATTCCCTACGATGAGGAACAAGGTAAACAAATGCGTGAATACATGATGAAAGAAGTAGAACAAAAATCAACCGCCTATTACTCAACAGGAAACCTTTGGGACGATGGCGTAATTGACCCACGCGAAACCCGCAATATTTTAGGGTTTACGTTGGCAGTGGTGCATCATGCCAAAGTGAAAGGCACGGGAGAGTTTGGGGTGTTTAGAATGTGATTTAGTCCATA
>CAYSGX010000032.1:0-13900 GCA_964430605.1 uncultured Chitinophagaceae bacterium | reverse complement strand
TTGGCAACGCGTTTACCGTGAAAGGCGTTGCCAATGGTAGATGCCGGTGAAAATCAAACAATCTGCCCGGGCAATAATGCTACGCTTGAAGCAAGTGGGGCGGTAAGCTATACATGGTCTTCCGCTGCCGGTTTTATCCAGGTTTCAAATGAAATTATCCGCACTTCGCCCGATGAAAATTCAGTTTATCATGTTACAGGTATTGATGCAAACGGCTGTGTAAATACTGATAGTGTAGCGGTGCTTCTGCATAATATTTTACCGTTGCAAATAAGCAACGATACATTATTATGCTATGGAACACCCACTGTTTTAAATGTATCGGGCGCGGTATCTTACCAATGGTCGCCAGCTAACTTTTTAAGTTGCGACACCTGCACGGCTACTCATGTGAACGCAACACAGACTACAACATACCGGGTTGACGCTATTGATATAAACGGTTGCGCGGTGAGTGATACGGTAAAAGTATTTATAGTGCCGATGCCTTCAGGCGCATTAACACAAAGTTTTTCTTCGTGCGAAAACGAAACGGTAACGTTACGTGCTTTTCCCGAGACTGATGTACAATACAACTGGTTGCCCGATACATTGTTTGAAAACAACACTACACCTGTTGTTAAAGTTACCCCTACACAAACTACTACTTATGTGCTTTCTTCTACTACCGGTTTTGGCTGCAACAGATTAGACAGCATTACCGTTACGGTATTTCCAAAACCAATCTTAAACATAGACGATACCCTTAGCTATTGCAATGGCAATTCGGTACAAATAAATTTAGACAGCAGTTTAGTTTATTCATGGACACCTGCCTATGGTTTAAGCTGCGCGCAATGCGCCAATCCAGTTATTGAAAGTGACAGCAACATTATATATGCCGTAACCGTATCAACACCCGATGGCTGTACCTTTGTTGATTCTGTTTTATTAAATGTATTTCCGTTGCCTGAAATAGAAATAGGCACAGGCAGAAAAATATGTACGGGCGACCGGGTGAATATTACTGCCGAAGCCCCCACCGCCACCGGAATTTTATGGTCGCCTGCGGAAGGGTTAAGTAGCACAACAAACCGCATCATACAGGCTGCACCGGTTGAAAATACTGTTTACACGGCATTGATTACCGATGCTAACGGCTGTACCAACAGCGATTCGGTGTTAATTGAAGTATTTAATAAAGTGCAGTTTCATTTAGATTCAATCGCGGGCATTTGTAAAGGCGAAGTTGTTATGCTGAAACCAACAGTAACTGTGGCCAGCGATGCCGGTATTCACTACCAGTGGTTGCCTGCCGAAAGATTTAATGATGCCCATGCCGATTCGCAAGGTATAATGCCACGCTACTCGGGCAGCTACCAATTAATAATTTCCAGCGGAAACTGTATTCCCGATACACAATCGTTTTACATTCATGTGCATGAAGGGCCTTCGGTAACATTAAATGCGCCCGACTTTGTAATTGCGAATGAAATATTTGAAGTGAGTGCCGATGCCACAGGTGCCGATATGTACCATTGGCTGTATGATACGGTTAGCGTTTCGAACTATGAAAACACAGTATCTGCAAGCATTATACAACCAACCATGTTTGCCGTAAAAGTTACCGATGAATACAATTGCAGCGCAATGCAATACCGCATGGTAAAAGTAATTGGCAGTTGTGGCGATGACTTATTTATTCCGAATGCTTTTACACCTAATGGCGATGAGATGAACGACAGATTATGTATTCGCTCACTCGAAATGCAGGCGATTAAGATTTTCAGAATCTTTAACCGCTGGGGCGAACTGGTGTTTGAAACTACCGACATCAACCACTGCTGGGATGGTTATTACAAAGGCAAGGTGGTAAACCCCGATGTGTATGTGTATTATGCCGAAGGTATCTGCACTGCCGGGCAAGGCAAATTGATAAAAGGGAATGTTACGGTAATTAGGTAATTGCCTGCCCTATGTTACCTTTTGTAATGATTATCAAGTATGATACGCTTGCTATCAACCTTAGTTCGGGTTAAGTAATAAAATAACTGGTACAATTGTTTTTGAGCCGTTGGCTAAAGCCTAACGACAATAAAAGGGAATCTGCTTCAGACGGAATATAAAAAAGAGAAAAAACTTTACTGTTTGAGTTTGATTTTATTAAATGGCACAACTGATAAAGAAATAAACTACAATTTACTTTACGAATTTTTCATTAAAAGTTTAGTTTACTTAAATATTTAAGCCAAACATTTATATTGTTTTTATCTTTTTCCGCTTCAAATTGTTTTAATTCTTCAGGATGTTTAAGCAAATGTTTATATACGAATTCCTTTGTTAATGGTATTGATTTGTTATTCTTGAAATCAAAAACAAAAGGATATCTTTTGACATCATTATTTGACGAAATAGCAGCAGATACCAATCCACCCACTAAACCAAACATAACGCCCATTGAGGAATAGTCGCCTTCTTGAACAGAAACTATGAATACTAAAAATCTTTTGCCCTCTTGTATTACTTTACAATAATGTGATGTGCATTTTACTTTTTTTCCATTTAAGTATAAGTTTTCGCCATCTGATACAGCAAATGCTCTTCTTAGTGGTTTGTAATAATTATATTTTTTATCATAAACCATTACATCATAGTCATTTCCACCATTTTTTTTAACGCCTTTTTCTTTTCTCAATTTAACGAAAAGCATTTCCTCTATGGATTCTTTTTTTATTAGCGATACAACATCTTTGTATTTTCCTTCAGGATAAGATGTTTGCGCATTTACAAATAAAATAGAAGTTAATAAAAAAGTAATAAAACTAATTTTCCAAAACATCTAAACAAATTTTTTAAAATTTCCCTTTCAGCTTACTCACCAGCCCCTCCACCTCACTCATACTTCCCGCACTTGCCTGCACAAAATCGGCAGGGCCACCGCCTTTGATGGTGGGCGCAAATTCTTTCAGCAATTGGTTGGCATTTAAACCCAATGACGGGGCAATACGTAAATGCACCATGTTCTTTTCGTTTATGGTGGCGGCTAATACCAATACATAATTGTCTTTCAACTCTTGAGTTAACTGCATACCCAGTTTTCGCAAGGCATCTGCATTGCTCACTTCAATTTTCGCGGAAGCAAAAAACTTCACATTGCCAAGCGTTTCCACTTGTTGCAAAATTTCTTTTTTCAGCAAGGCAATTTGCTTGTCTTCAAATTGTTGCAGTTGCTCTTTCAGCTTCGCATTTTCTTCTTTAAGTGTTGCGACCGATTTCAGAATGTCTTTAGTATTATTAAACCCGGCACGAATAGCTGCCAACTGGCTAATCGCATCATTGGCTAATTCAATCGCCTTTAATCCCGTTACCGCCTCTACCCTTCTGATACCTGCCGCAACCGATGCTTCGGAAATGATTTTGAAAAAACCAATTTGCCCGGTGCTTTGCACATGACAGCCGCCACACAACTCTACCGAGTAGTTTTTGTCGAAAACAATTACCCGAACTTTGTCGCCATATTTTTCACCAAACAACGCCATAGCGCCCAATGCCTTAGCATCGTTTATCGGCACATCACGCCTTTCATCTAAGTGTATATTTTCTAAAATTTTGTTGTTGACAATGGCTTCAATTTCTTTCAGTTGCTCATCGGTTACTTTGCTGAAATGGCTGAAATCGAAACGCAGTTTGTCAGGCTCTACCAGTGAACCTTTTTGCTCTACGTGAGTGCCCAATACTTTACGCAAAGCGGCATGAAGCAGGTGCGTTGCGCTGTGGTTTTTAATGGTGCTGCTGCGCAAATCATTATTTACGGTTGCTTTGTAAACCGCTTCTGGATGCTGTGGCAACTTATCGGTAAAGTGTACAATTAAATCGTTTTCTTTCTTGGTATCAACCACCTGCAAGGTTTCGCCATTAAAACTCAAAGTGCCTTTATCGCCCACCTGTCCTCCACTTTCGGCATAGAAAGGCGTTTTGTCTAACACCACCTGAAACAACTCTTTGTTCTTCTGTGTGATTTTGCGATACTTTACAATACGGCTTTCAGTTTGCAATTCGTCATAACCTACAAAAGCTACCTTAGTAACAGGCTGTACTTCAATCCAATCAGCAGCTTCGGTTTGTGTGGCTTCACGCGAGCGGTTTTTCTGCGCTTCCATTTCTTTCTGGAAGCCCTTTTCATCAACTAAAACTCCCTTTTCATTTGCAATAAGTCGAGTTAAATCAATGGGAAAACCATAAGTATCAAACAATTCAAAAGCATTTTTTCCACTGATTTTTCTTTGTTCTTTTGATTGTTGAATAGCATTAAATATTTCTAAGTCAGATTTCCCTTTATCGTGTAATAGTGTCCAAAAAGAGCCATCCGTTTCCTTATTTAATACATGGTCATGTGATACTTGAAATTCTGAAACATTAAGATTAAGTTTTTCAAGAACATCCCAATTTATAGGCTGAATGAGATAAACTAAAATCAACTCCAACTTGCTTGTTCCAGTTTTTAACGTTCTATAAAAAGAAACTTCTTCTTCTCTAATTACATTCGTTACAAAACTTTCTTGCACTTTCAATTCAGGAAATACTTCGCCCAACTGTTTCGTCAAAATATCCACCAGTTTATACATAAACGGCTCTTCAAAATTCAGATATGAATAGCCGTAACGAATCGCCCTACGCAAAATTCTTCTGATAACATAACCTGCACCGGTATTGCTTGGCAATTGTCCATCGGCAATGGTAAAGGCTACAGCACGAATGTGGTCGGATATAACTCTGATAGCGATGTCTTGCCTCACCCACAGCCCCTCTCCCGGGGAGGGAGTATCGGAAGTAGTAAATTGATATTTGATGCCGCTTAACTCACTTATTTTATCAATAAGTGGAGAAAAAACATCTGTATCATAATTACTCGTTTTACCCTGAATGGCTACACACAAACGCTCGAAGCCCATGCCTGTGTCCACATGTTGTTTGGCGAGTTTCACTAAGCTGCCATCGGCTTTTCGCTCAAACTCCATGAATACATTGTTCCAAATTTCAATTACCTGCGGATGTCCGGCATTCACTAAACTTTCGCCATCAACTTTTTTTCTTTCATCATCGCTACGCAGGTCGTAATGTATTTCGCTACAAGGGCCACAGGGGCCGGTATCGCCCATTTCCCAAAAGTTGTCTTTCTTGTTGCCTTTCAGAATACGGTCTTCGGCAATATATTTTTTCCACTCGTTATATGCTTCGGTATCGAAAGCCAGATTTTCTTTCGCATCGCCTTCAAACACGGTAACATACAAACGGTCAGTTTTCAGCCCATATACCTTAGTCAGCAATTCCCAACTCCATTCAATAGCTTCTTTTTTAAAGTAGTCGCCAAAGCTCCAGTTGCCCAGCATTTCAAACAAAGTGTGGTGGTAAGTATCTACGCCCACTTCTTCCAGGTCGTTATGCTTGCCCGAAACACGCAAACACTTTTGGGTATCGGCAATGCGAGAATGAGTGATGGGTTTATTTCCGAGGAAAATATCTTTAAAAGGTGCCATGCCGCTGTTGATGAACATAAGCGTGGGGTCGTCTTTTACCACTATGGGCGCTGAAGGAACAATGGTGTGCCCTTTACTTCTGAAAAATTCTAAAAACTGTTTTCTTATTTCGTTGGAAGTCATCATTTTATATGCTGTAATTTCGTTTATGGTTGAATGGTTATATTTGTGATTGTCATACTGAACGAAGGGAAGTATCTCTTTTTATTAAGAGATTCCTCGTTGCTCTCGGAATGACAGCACGAAATTACTTGAAAGAAACCGATGCGAAAAGTAAAATATATCTACAACAAACAAACACTGCATTTTGAAAAATTTACAGTGAAGTGGTATATCCTTGTGTTACGTTTTTTAGGGTTTGTTTCTTTATCGTTTGTATTTGGGGTGGGCTTGGTAATATTGGCTTATAATTATGTTGACTCGCCCAAAGAAAAACAACTGAAAAGAGAGATTGCCCAACTGAAGCTGCAATATAAACTGGTAGATGAAAAGATGGTGCAAATGTCAATGGTGCTGAATGGACTGGAAGAAAGAGACGATAAAATATACCGGGTAATTTTTGAAGCCGATGCCATTCCTAAAAGTATTCGCGATGCGGGCATGGGTGGCAGCTATCGTTATAAAGAGTTAGAGAGTTTTGATAATTCTGAATTAATGATTTCTATTGCCAACAAAATGGATAAGATTTCGAAGAAGATGTATATTCAATCGAAATCGCACGATGAACTGGTAAAATTGATTAAACAAAAAGAAACCATGCTGGCTTCTATTCCTGCTATTCAGCCGGTGGCCAATAAAGACCTGACGCGCTTTGCTTCGGGCTATGGCAACAGAATACATCCTGTTTACAAAACTTCTATGATGCACTGGGGTTGTGATTTTACCGCTCCTGTGGGCACTGAAATACATTGCACCGGAAACGGCAAAGTGGTGGAAGTAAACTTTGAAAGGCGCGGCTATGGTTATCATGTGGTGATTGACCATGGTTTCGGATACAAAACATTGTATGCCCACATGAGCAAAATTTCTGTGAAGAAAGGGCAAAAAGTAAACCGTGGCGACTTGCTGGGATATATTGGCAACACGGGCACTTCTACCGGGCCGCATTTGCATTATGAAGTAATTAAAGGCGGGCAAAAGATTAATCCTATCAACTTTTTCTATAATGATTTAAGCCCTGAAGAATATGACAAGATGATTGAAATATCTTCAAATAATAACCAGTCGTTTGACTAACGAGTCCATAGTCCATAGTTATTCAGAGTATGTAAGTAAGTTGGTTGTATAAAAACAAAGTAATTTTCTATTTTCAAATCGAAATTAAATTATGCTTGTTAAAAGAAAAATGAAAAATTAAGGAATGCCTACTATGGTCTGAAAAAATTATAATTCATAAATCCGAAATCATAAATTCAAAATTTGCCTTACAAAGAAAAAGAAATAACAAAACTGTACTACTCCATTGGCGAGGTGGCCGAGATATTTAAGGTTTCTACTTCGCTGATTCGCTATTGGGAAGGCGAGTTTGATGTATTAAAACCGAAGAAAAACAAAAAAGGCAACCGCCTGTTTTCTCCGCAAGATTTAGAAAACCTGCATTTAATTTATCATTTGGTGAAAGAGCGCGGCTTTACGCTTGATGGAGCCAAAAGAAAGCTGAAAGAGAACCGTGAAGAAACCATTCAAAATCATAAGATTCTGCTGTCGTTAAACAGAATTAAAGAATTTATGATAGAATTGAAGGGGAATATCTGACAGTATTCAATTTCAGTCTAAAGCTTTGCGGTAAATGGTTTGCGTAGGGAAAGCAAATTCCAGTCCGTTGGCATTAAACCTGCTTAATATTTCGTTGTTGATGATATGTTGGGTTTCGGAAATATCGGCTTTCTTTCTTATGAAATAAACAAACCTTATGTCTAACGAGTAAGCCCCGAAATTATTGAAAAAAGCCACCGTACTTTTGTCAAGTACAAACTCTTTGTTATCGTACGATATTTGTTTCAGTATTTCAATTGCCAGCTTCATTTTTTCGGGCGGGGTATCATACGCCAGCCCCAGATTCATTAAAATTCTTCTTGCAGGTTCAATAGTAATATTTTCAATAGGGTTTTCTGAAAACCTTGCATTCGGAATGGTTATCAGCCTGCCTTCGGGAGTTCTCAGGCGTGTGCTGCGAATACCGATATTTTCAACAGAACCTTCTAAACCGTTTATAATAATCGTGTTGCCTATTCTGAAAGGTTTATCGAGAAATATGGTTACTCCTCCAAAAATATTTTTAACCGTATCCTGTGCCGCCAAAGCCACGGCAAGCCCCCCGATGCCAAGCCCCGCTATTAATGCGGCAACATCAAAGCCTGCGTTGTTGAGGCCCACTATAATGCCGATAGTCCAAAGCACTACATTCACGCCTCTCACTACCAGCATTACTATCTGATCGTCCAGCCCGCTGTTATCGCGTCTCGAATAAGGCACCAGATATTCGTGTATAATGGTCGAAATAATTCTGGTGATAAACCAGGTGATGTTGAGCGCGATGATGAGCACAAAGACCCGGTGAATAGCACTTTCAAAAGCAGGTACAAAGTGTAATCTTTCTAACGCAAAGCGAATACCCAGCAACATAATGAGCATAATGGCGGGACGTTCAATGCGCTCTACTATGGCATCGTCTATATTGGTTTTGGTCTTAGAGGTAAAACTTTTTATTACCTTACCTATTAACCAATACGTAAGCTTCGCGAACATGATGGTAACGGTAATAACGGCAAAAGAAATAAGCCAGTCTTGTAACGAATTGTGATAATATTTCTGCGATAGTATTTCTTCCATGTTTACAATGATATGGTATTCCTGCTAAAACTCAAAAGTCCGGTAAGGGATATTCCACCGAAAGCCAACATTCACCAGCAACACGTTTTTATCAAATGAATCGTAAGTACTTGATACGTTTCTGAATAAAGTGTTTACATCAACATACATATTGTGCTTTATCTGGTAGGATACAATCAGGTTCAGCATAAAAATATTTTGCTTTACGCCTTGCGTTATAGTGTTGCCAAATTCCTGATAAACATTCAGCCCAAAATTCTGATTTACAGAAGGTGTAAAAACATTGCCACCAAAATTAGTTCCTGTAGTATCGGCACCTTTTATAGCATATATCAACCTGCCCGTAACATTCAATGGCTTAATAATCTGGTAGCGTAATATGCCTATCGCCTCATAAAAATTTGCTCCCAGCGGATGTGCCATAGGCTGGTTGTAATGTGTAAAATTGCTGTTGGCAGTATTATGCGCATACATATAAGGCCGCGCCACGTTAAACTCGCCCTGTAAATCGAGATGCTGCACACCAAAGGCATTGATGTATTTCAGCCCAAGCTGTGCCGCAAATTTATTGGCCCACCAGCCATTGCGGGCAACAATGTTTTTAGAATTAAATTCATCTAACACAAACTGCCCATACAGCGAAACATGCCTGAACATGTTGGCTTTAAAATCTATACCCAGCAACATATTATCGGGGCTGCCCAATGCCTGCTCTACCGCTCTGTAAAATATCAGCGGGTTAAGGTATTGCAACTCGAAATGATTGTTTCTTCTGAAAACCACCGCCTCATACACCCCAATGTCGAGCCATTTAGCTACATGAATATTGAGGTGATGAAATGCAGCGTACTTTTTATCGAGCAACCGATCGGCACCGCGATTGTATTGCACCGTTAATTCTTTAAACAAATTGGTGTAAGTGATGCGCCACACCTTTGTTTGTATTTTCAGAAACAGGTTATTGTTGGCATAGTCTGAAAGAATCATAGAACGGTGCCCGTTACCTATAAAGTTTTTGTCGTGGCCAAACTGAAACGACACATGATTTTTAATAGCGCTGAAAGTTATATAGCCCCGAGCCGTGAAATAGTCTTGCCCCGTAACCCGGTATTCTTTCCAGTAGCCCTCGCCCGGCACAGCCTGCTCATCTTTAATTCTGTCTTGCACATAAGAAGGAAAACGCGCCAGTGTAGAAGTAATATAAGTGTAGTAGCCCAGCCTTTTGGCAATATGCCCCCGCAACTCAACGCCCCGGGTATTTAAAAACTGAAGGCTGCTTTCATTTACCTCTTTGCCCAGTTGCAAATGCAATACCGGATTTATTTTCAGCAGAAAATTTTCTTTATTAACCATAAACATAGAAGCCGGTTCGGGATAAAAAATCCACACACGCTTCTTGCTGGTAATGGTAGTGTCTTCGAGCCATTCCGAAGTTTCGTTCATTAAATATTGCTGGTTATAATCAAAGCGTTTGCCACTGCCTTTAATATTTTGCATGGGTATTTCACCAATAAAAGCAGCTACATGCTGCCTGTTATAGGGCTTCACGTTGGTGGCAAATCGCGGCAACACTTTTCCATATTCGATATCAAGCCTGTCTATAAGATGATAAGCATCGCCATTAAGCGGTAAATAAGTGCCCTGGGCAGTTACTGTATTCACCATAAATACAGCGCTTGTAAATAAGAAAAATATCTTTTTCAGCATTGGGCAAAAATACAGAATATGCTCACGAAAAAATCATTTAGTTTTAAGCTGAATTTTAACTGGTGCAAACCAAATTGTCGCTTCTTGTATTAAAGCAAATGTTGTCATGGTGAGTTTATCGAACCATAAGCATCTGAACTAAGTACAATATCCTTCGATAAACTCAGGATGACATCTAAAGCGACAATTTGGTTTGCACCCAATTTTAACTGTATGAAAAACATTCGCCCCTTTCATCTCGCCTTTCCTGTAACAGATTTAGAAGAAACCGGAAAGTTCTATACCGAACTATTGGGTTGTAAAATTGGCAGAACCGATACCAAGTGGATTGACTTTGATTTCTTCGGACATCAGCTTTCGGCACACCTGAAACCCGAAGAGTGCAATACCGCTTTAATAAATGAAGTTGATGGAAAAAATGTACCCGTAAAACATCATGGGGTAATACTCACCATGAATGACTGGCAGGCTTTGGCAAAAAGGCTTACCGATGCAGGCATCAACTTTATCATTGAGCCATACATAAGATTTAAAGGCGAAGTGGGCGAGCAGGCTACCATGTTTTTTTTAGACCCCAGCGGCAATGCGCTGGAGTTTAAAGCATTTAAGAATGATGATTTTATCTTTGCCACATAATTACCTTAAAACATGAGATTACCGCTACTGCTTTTTTTACTGCTGAATAATATTTTGGCACACAGCCAGAACATGATTACCGACACTACTGCCGAAGTAGTTACCTATTGGAAAAAGGGCGATGTAAAGAAAATGGAAAAAACCACCTCCCGCGAAAAATATGTGAATGACGCGCTGGTTTTTAAGACCGTCTCGGTGGCCGATATAGACGTAAAAGTATTAGACGAAACAGATACCAACTATATTGTAGCGTGGCATTTTAAAGAAACCCGCGTTAACGAATCGGAAGAAGAAATAGTAAAACGTTTTGCTGAAATGAGTAAAGATTTTAAAACTACTTTCAGGATAAAAGATACCGGCATATACGAAACACTTGTGAATTATGAAGAAATGCGGAAGTTCTTTGCCGATGAAATAAATATAATGAGAGAAAAAACAGGCATGGATACCATTACCAAGCAGATACATGGCATTATGCAACAACTTTTTGAATCGCAGGAAACAGTAGAGGCAGGCTTTTCAAAAGATATAAAACTGTATCACTTCCCTTATGGTGCCGAATATAAAATTGATGAAACAATTATAGAGCATATCACTATTCCCAATCCTTTTACAGGCGACCCGGTTGATGCCAGTTTACTGTTTAAAATGACTAAGCTGGATTTCCCGGCTATGAGTTGCACCATAGAAGGCACTTTGAACATTACCGAAGAGCAATCTAAATTGTATATCAAAGATTTCATAAAGCAATTGCAAGAAAAAGGGGTGGAAAATATTCCTGCCGAAAGCGATATACCCACAATGGAAGTCAGCGACCAATATACCCATGTTATTGAGCTGCTGAATGGATGGGCTACTTATGTAGAACATAAGCGCACCGTTAAAAGCGGCATTGTGAAGCAGGTTGATGTTACAATAATTAAACTTATTCAGGAGTAATTACACCCTCAACACCCCGCGAAATGCCCTTGCACCATAGTATGATTGTGCCCCGTTGTGATACACAAATACACAACCGTAGCGAAAATCGGCAAAGAGCGCCCCGCCCAATTTTCTGATAGCAGCAGGGGTTTTAATCCAGCTCGATGTTTTCGCATCAAATGTTCCCAGTTGTTGCAATACCCTGTATTCCGCTTCGGTTAGTATTTCTATACCCATACCGGCAGCCATGTCTATAGCATTATTTTCAGGTTTATGTTCTTTTCTCGAATCCAACCCTTCCCTGTCATAGCACACACTTCTGCGCCCGCTGGGGCTTTCGGGCGAGCAATCGTAAAAAATATATTCGCCCGTCTTTTCATCACAGCCCACAATATCAGGCTCGCCACCGGTTCTTTCCATTTCATTGAGCGACCACAGCTTTTCGGCATTAGCGTTCAGCTTTGCCTCGGCTTTATGCCATGCTATACCTTTATGGCGATTCATGTTTTTCTCGAAACGAGCTTTTAATATGGCAAGTAGGGCCTCACTATCTTCAATTGATAATCTCTTTTTGTTTCCCATAGATGTAATGAGTTGTGTTTATTTGTTGTAATCTATTGTTGGGTAGTGGTTGCGCCACAACCCACTCACAAATATATATTTTCAATTGACATCAATTCAAAAACTATAAATATTATTTATTGTCTTTTTGGCAGAAAAAACCGGTTTACCTATTTTCTCCAAACTTAGAAAGCAAGCCATCCTGAAATTAAATATGAAAAAAATAGCTTAATACCAGTGTTTTATGGTTTCACAGGCTATCATCCACTTGGTCGAGAGCCTGTGAAACGTGGTCAAGACCTTGTGAAACCCGGCTGAGGCTCCGTGAAATGCGGTCGAGACCCTGTGAAGAGTGGCTAAGACTCTGTGAAGCCTAGTTGAGACCTTATGAAATGTGGATTAAACCCTGTGAAAGATGGAAGATACTTTGTGAAACCCGGTTAAGACCCTGTGAAGAGTGGCTACAACCTCATGAAGCCATGGCAAGCACCCGTGAAATAAAAATGACCCTAAAACAGAAAAGAGAGCCTTTACAAGTAATAGTTGCGCCACCGGACGGGGCATAATTTGTAAGGAAAAAGAATATCTTTGGAAATAAACAAAACCTTCGCCAATCTCTCCAATTTGGCAGGATTGGCGAAGGTTTGTTTTGAGTATTTACGAGTTATGCGGCAGCTTAAAAGACGACACAATAGACAATTAACAGACAGAAAAATTGAAAATTAAACGTTGGACATATTTACTAATTGGACTTCTCACAGTGAGTTTCGTTGGACTTTGGACTTTTAAAAAGTTCAACTTCAATGCGGACTTTTCGGTCGGACAACAAATTGACAGTTTGAACGGAGTTTACGTTTATTACAACG
The DNA here is from genome assembly GCA_964430605.1 of uncultured Chitinophagaceae bacterium. GTDB lineage: Bacteria > Bacteroidota > Bacteroidia > Chitinophagales > CAIOSU01 > CAYSGX01. The sequence continues at coordinate 861 of CAYSGX010000032.1, read as the reverse complement.
GTGGTGTTGACAATGTAACAGGCAGAAACACAACAGCAGACGGATACAACTTAGGACTAAAATACCAATGTGTTGAATTTGTTAAACGGTATTACTACGAACACCTAAAACACAAAATGCCTGACAGTTATGGACACGCAAAAGACTTTTTCGACAATTCCTTGAAAGACGGACAGAAAAGTAAAAAAAGAAACTTAACTCAATACACAAATACGAGTAACACAAAACCAAAAGTTGACGACCTTTTAATTTTTGACGGTACGACATTTAATAAATATGGACACGTAGCAATTGTATCAAACGTGACAGAAAATGAAATTGAAATAATACAACAGAATCCAGGTCCGTTTAGTAAGTCAAGAGAAACATTTGCAATTGACAACAAAGACGGAAAATGGGAAATAAAAAACAAACGAATTTTGGGATGGTTAAGAAAGGACTAAATCTGTCAATATCAATTGGACTAATTATATTAATATCAGGATGTGATGCAATGTTACATTTAACATACTCGGTTGAAAACAAATCTAAAACCAATATTACTTTGTTTGTCCCTAATTATCCAGTTGACAGCACAATGAGTATTTATGGAGAAAGTAAAGACACTACGATTGTTTTACAGCCGAATGAAAAAGTTATAGTTGGTTTTAATAGTAAAATTGATTTCCCTTGGGCGACAAAAAACATTTACAGAAACAGTCCCGGTAAGTGTGGTTTAAAACTAATAGAAAATGACACGACTAATGAATTAGGTTGCTCAAAAGATATTTGGAAATACAGAAAAAGAAACTCAAAGTTGACAATAAGATGAAAGAAAGCCGACCGCATAACAGGCGTTTGGCTCAATGGCGGGTGACGTGG
>CAYSGX010000031.1:8951-13980 GCA_964430605.1 uncultured Chitinophagaceae bacterium | reverse complement strand
GTCTATCGTTGGAGGAACAAGAGAAGATAAGTCCAATTGTTATACAAATGATTATGGTTCGCATAGTCGTCATACTATCGAACTACCCTTGGTATTAAGCCTCTCAGCCCCATATCTACCACATGCTCACCTTTCAAAGGCTCAAACAATCCATTTTCATTATAGTCGCGCCACTCAAAACTTTTGTTTATTGAAAGCGAAACTTCAACTACAATATCTTTAGTTTCGTTACCCGTAATAGTTAATTTTTGAGATTCAAACGGGCCGGTAACTAAACATGAGCCGGCAGGAATCGGAGATGTTGCCGCGATAGGGTTCGGTACGGTTGTTACAGCGGCATCTCCGGTGCGGGCATCTTTGTAATTATATCCTGAAATGTTTGTTGCAAACTCGTAACCCCAGAAGCCTTGGGCTTTATTTGCGTTTATAGCAACGGTTTCATTTTTAATTTTCAGTGAATTGATATAAGTTCTGAAACCAACAAAAGAAGCAATAGTAGCATCTATTGTTCGATTAACATTAATACCATTAAAAGAAGTGTCTATTCTCATTTCAATATCATAATTCTGATAAGCCAGCGAAACCCTTAGCCATTCGTAGCTTCCCGCAGGCACCTGGCTCAATGGTATTTCAAAAAATACTTCACCGTTATTTTTTATCACAGCTTTGCTATGGTCTATGGCATTAGCGCCACCCTGCGTAGTTTCTGCCTGATGGTATAAAATTGAACCTTGCCCTATTTGAGTAAACGCGGTGGGCGCCATTTCGATATAATGCGCGCTAATGCCATTAAATTTTGGCGATTGCCCGGCATTGCCCGCGGGTATAGGGGCAGGTTCGCCAATATTACCCAGGCGCACTTGGGTAGAATCTAATTTGTATTTAAAAATTAGTTTCGGCTCGTTGACATTATTATCTTTTTTGTCTTTACAGGCTGAAAACATAATTATTGCGACAAAGAACAATAAAAGCGAAGTTGATAATTTCATAAGAGATAATTTTGAGCTACAAAAGTACAAAATCTATGCCCCTTATTGTTCCGTTTAGTTTTAATGGCATTGCCGAAATTTCTTTCGGTTCAGAATGGTATGCGCTCACTGTCGCGTTGCGCTACGATATTTTAAGAAAGCCGTTAGGGCTGCATTTCACTGCCGGGCAACTTTCTAAAGAAGATAAAGAATTTCACATTGCTTATATAGAAGATGGAAAAGTGTTGGGGTGCCTTATTCTTACGCCTAAAGAAAACGGAACCATAAAAATGCGCCAGGTTGCTGTCGCGGAAAATCAACAAGGAAAAGGCATTGGCAAAAAGATGGTTGTTTATGCTGAAATATTTTCAAAAGAAAAAGGATTTACCACTATGGATTTAAACGCCCGGAAAACAGCCGTGCCTTTTTATCTTTCTATGAATTATAAAATCGCGGGCGATGAATTTGAAGAAGTAACTATCCCTCATTTCAGAATGGTAAAGGAATTGAAATGAATTACAAAGAAAAATCCCCGAACTATTATTAAATAATTCGGGGATGTTTTATGATAACAAAACCGGTATCATTAACTGCCACACATTACACAACCATCAGGGTCATCTAACGAGCAACTAATCTGGTCTTGCGCGTCTTGCTTATTTACAACGGTGTTTCCTGCAACTGTAGCGGTTGATTTTTCTACACCAACTGTAACACCGTCAACAGGTATGGCAGCCGCTTTCTTCTCAGCGCCAACAGTAAATTTAATTGGGTCGGCAGCCGCTTTGGTTCTTAAATAGTAAATGCCGGTTTTCAATCCTTTTTCCCATGCGTAGAAGTGCATTGAAGACAGTTTTCCGAAGTTAGGATTTTCAATAAACAAGTTCATGCTTTGGCTTTGGCAAATGTATGCGCCACGGTCGGCAGCCATATCAATAATTGTTTTTTGTTTAATCTCCCAAACGGTTTTGTAAACTTCTTTCAGGTAGTCAGGAACACCTTTTATACTTTGAATAGAACCATTGTTTCTGATGATGGCATCTTTCATTTCATCGTTCCACAAGCCTAAATCTACCAGGTCTTTCATCAAGTGTTTGTTTACAATTACAAACTCACCCGATAATGTTCTGCGGGAATAAATGTTTGAAGTATATGGTTCAAAACATTCATTATTACCTAGAATTTGAGAAGTAGAAGCAGTAGGCATTGGCGCTAATAATAAGCTGTTGCGCACACCATATTGCATTACTTCTGCGCGAAGCGCTTCCCAATCCCAACGGTCGGTTGGTTCTGCATTCCACATGTCGAATTGAAAAATACCTTTGCTTATTGGCGAGCCTTCAAAAGTCTGGTATGCACCTTGCTCTTTTGCTAAATCTTTAGAAGCGCAAAGTGATGCGTAGTAAATTGTCTCAAAAATGTTTTTATTCAGGATGCGCGCTTCTTCGCTGTCGAAAGAAAGTTTCAGCATAATGAAAGCATCGGCTAAACCTTGTACACCAATACCAATCGGGCGGTGGCGCATGTTAGAGTTGCGCGCTTCAGGCACAGGATAGTAGTTTACATCTATTACCTTGTTCAGGTTTTTAGTTACAACATAAGTAATGTCATACAACTTTTGGAAATCGTAAGTATCGTTTACTACAAACTTGTTTAAAGCAATAGAAGCTAAGTTACATACGGCAACTTCATCTTTAGAAGTGTACTCAATGATTTCGGTACACAAGTTACTTGAGCGAATAGTACCTAAATTTTTCTGGTTAGATTTTTCGTTACAGGCATCTTTGTATAAAATGTATGGTGTGCCTGTTTCAATTTGTGCTTCCAGCACGGCAAACCATAATTCCTGCGCTTTAATAGTTCTTCTGGCTCTGCCTTCCTGCTCATACTGCGTATATAATGCTTCAAATGTAGCGCCATAACAATCGTGTAATCCCGGAGCTTCGTTAGGGCAAAACAAAGACCAATCGCCATCTTCTTTTACACGCTTCATAAACAAATCGGGAACCCAAAGGGCATAAAATAAATCGCGTGCACGGTGCTCTTCCTTACCATGATTTTTACGCAAGTCTAAAAACTCCATTACATCGGCATGCCAGGGCTCCAAGTAAATAGCAAACGAGCCTTTTCTTCTGCCACCGCCCTGGTCAACATAACGCGCGGTATCGTTAAATACACGCAACATTGGCACAATACCATTCGATTGGCCGTTAGTGCCGCGAATATAACTTCCCGTAGCTCTTACGTTATGAATGCTTAAACCAATGCCACCGGCACTTTGAGAAATTAAAGAACATTGTTTTAAAGTATTGAAAATGCCTTCAATGCTATCTTCCTGCATGCTTAACAAGAAGCAAGATGATAATTGCGGCTTAGGCGTTCCTGCATTGAAAAGGGTAGGAGTAGCATGTGTAAACCACTTCTCGCTCATTAATTCATAAGTCTGAATTGCGGCATCAATATCTTCTTTATGAATGCCTACAGCTACACGCATAATCATGTGTTGCGGACGTTCAGCAACTTTGTTATACAATTTTAGCAGGTAAGCTCTCTCTAAAGTTTTAAAGCCAAAGTAATCGTAGTCGTAATCGCGGTTATAGATAATAGCCGAATCTAAACGGTCGGCATTTTTCTCTATAATTTCATAAACATCATCGGCAATTAATGGCGCTTTTGAGTTTGTTTTAGGATCTATATAATTATATAAATCTGCGATTGTCTCTGAAAACGACTTCTTGGTGTTTTTGTGCAAATTAGATACAGCGATACGTGCTGCAAGTATCGCATAATCAGGGTGTTTGGCAGTCATTGATGCTGCGGTTTCGGCTGCGAGGTTATCCAATTCTGTAGTTGGAATACCATCATACAGCCCCTGAATAACCACTTTGGCAATTTCTACAGGATTTACATAATCGAGATTCAGGCCGTAGCTCAACTTCTCTATCCTTGTAGTTATTTTGTCAAAATGTACAGGTTCTTTTTTGCCGGTTCTTTTTACAACGTACATGGGCTTTAGTTTTTTATTAGTTTATTTAGTTAAAATTCTTATCACTTTAAATTGGTTCTCTTAAAAGTCTTCATCTAAAGAGAAAACCTGCTTGTCTTTATCGGCCATTACACCCGATTTTTGGTATTCTCCTACACGTTTCTCAAAGAAATTGGTTTTGCCTTGCAATGAAATCAATTCCATCCACGGGAATGGGTTGGTAGCATTATATACTTTCGAGTAACCTAAAGACACAATTAATCTGTCGGCAACAAATTCGATGTATTGTTGCATTAATTCAGCATTCATGCCTATTAATGATACGGGTAAGGCATCGCTCACAAATTCTTTTTCATAAACTACCGCATCGCAAATAATTGCTTTCACATCTTCATAAGATAATCTGCCCTGAAGTGTAGAATACAATAAGCACGCGAAATCACAATGCAAACCTTCATCGCGGCTAATTAATTCGTTAGATAAAGATAAGCCCGGCATTAAGCCTCTTTTCTTCAGCCAGAAAATTGAGCAAAAACTACCCGAGAAGAAAATGCCTTCTACGGCAGCAAACGCGACTAGGCGGTGAGCAAACGATGGCGCGTTTTCAATCCAGTTCAACGCCCAGTCGGCTTTTTTCTTTACACACGGAATAGTATCCATGGCATTAAATAAACGCTCTTTCTCTTTATTATCTTTTATATAGGTATCAATTAAAAGGCTGTATGTTTCGGCATGAATATTTTCTATAGCTACCTGAAAACCGTAAAAGCAACGTGCTTCAGGAATTTTTACATCCTGCATAAAGTTCAATACCAGGTTTTCATTTACTATGCCATCGCTCGCTGCAAAAAATGCCAATACATGAGATACAAAATGTTTTTCATCGGCCGATAATTTCGCCCAATCGGCCAAATCGGGATTTAAGTCAATCTCTTCAGTAGTCCAAAAACTGGCTTCAGCCTGCTTATACATTTTCCATATAGCATCATGCTGAATAGGAAAAAGTACAAACCGGTTTTTGGTTTCGTGAAGAATGGTTTCTTTTACTTCGCTCATTTTTTACTCTTTATTTCAG
>CAYSGX010000031.1:0-8941 GCA_964430605.1 uncultured Chitinophagaceae bacterium | reverse complement strand
TTTCAGTTTGCAGAAGAGAGAATACTCCCCCGCATAATTATTCTGTTTAAATAATTATTAATGCAATAATTAATATTTATTAGGATTTGCTTTTTGAAGACATGTTCTCAAAGCGCAATACAATTTTAACCAACCAAAACTTAAAAAGTAAATACACTTTTCAACAAAGAAAGTGGAAAGAAATGTAAGTGTAGATTTTTCAATACTTCACCCTGTGGAAACAAAAAATAATAAGTTTATAACACCTAAGTTGATAACGGTGTTGAGAAATATAAACCCGGTTTTATTTTGTTTTATGAGAACAAGTTTTTATCAGTGATTGATTTCTTATAAGCCCTGTTATTATTAGCAATGAGCCGCACACACTCAATATTACTTCTAAATTTTCAGAATCAATAATGTGCGCGCTTGCAATGAATGCAAAGCCCGACATGATAATTAAAATTACATTGAAGTTGCGATGCACTTTTAAGTAGCTGTTTACTGCCGCGCTCATGGCAATAACAAAGCTTACTATTACCAATATCAATTCTAAAAAATGGTTTTCAAAAAGTTTAACGCCTATTAGTGGTAACGATACCATAATGATAGGTGTAAGCAAGCAATGTATGGCGCATAATCCCGATAGCCATATTCCCCATTTAGTTTGTCTTATTAAATTCATTTGCTACAATAATCTTATGCAAATATAAGCGAAAAGAAATAAATGCAACTTTGTTGCGAATGTAATTGTATCATAACTGTGGTTGCACGATAAAATGAACTATTTGTCAAATCAAATTATCTTTAAGCGTTCTATAGAAATATGATTTAGCGAAGCGGAAAAAATAATTACTAAATGAAAACAGATTTTGCGGCAATATTAAAACAGCACGAACTTCGCCATACAGAAACCAGGGTAGAGGTTTTGAAAATGTTTGTAAAAAATACTCACGCGCTTTCTCATGCCGATATTGAAAAAAAAATTGGCAACGCTTATGACAGGGTTACGATATACCGAACATTAAATTCTTTCCTCGAAAGCGGGTTGATTCATAAAGTATTAGATAGCGAAGGTGGCGTGAAATATGCGCTGTGCAATCATGCGCATCAGCACCATGGTGTTCATGCTGAAAATCATATTCACTTTAAATGCCGAAAATGTTTTCAAACACAATGTCTCGATCATTTCCCGATTCCTGATTTTTCGTTACCCAAAACTTATAAAATAGAAGGTATAAACTTGTTGGTAGAAGGCGTGTGCGATAAGTGTGATAAATAATTTTTTTGTTATATGCCATTTAACCCGACTGCATGACGATTAATGACAGAAAAATAATTACAGTAAAATACACGACTGAGGAAAACTGGATTAAGAATATTCCTCAATCAAACTGGCTTTGCATTTTGGTTGACAACAACAGACAGAGAACGTATTTAGCCGAAGTAATTTCTAAAATAATTAATAATGATGTTTGTTATGTCTGCACGATTGGACAGAGTTGTGAAAAGACACATGACTTAATTGACGAGGAAATTGTTTTTAGAGAAGTTGACATTGAAAAATTACACTTACCAAATCATCATATTATGACCACTTGGCATAACGACTTTGATGAAGGTATTTGGTTTGCATTATTTGCAGCTCATCATGACGAAGTAACAATTGACAAGGTTGTTGTTTTGGACATGACTGATGGTAGTGAACTGAATAGAATTGAGAAGCTACTTGTCGACTTAGAAGTAAATGGACAAAAAAACGGCATATAACAGCACATTTGCAATAGGCGGGGTTTCGTACTCCGCAGACAACTTAGTGGTAGCCGAAATAACTTTGCCCTGTACTATTCTATCAACACACACAATCTGCAACATTCCCGATTATACCTTATTTTAGCACTCGTTTTATCAATTCATAAATCTATAATCGTAAATAAACATGAGCGTATTAGTTAACAAAGATTCAAAAGTAATAGTACAAGGTTTTACAGGCAAAGAAGGAAGTTTTCATGCTTCACAAATGATTGAATATGGCACGAATGTAGTGGGCGGAATTACTCCGGGAAAAGGCGGCAGTACACATTTAGATCGCCCGGTATTTAATACTGTTGCCGATGCAGTAGCGCAAGCAGGCGCTAACGTTTCTATCATTTTCGTTCCACCGGCTTTTGCTGCCGATGCCATTATGGAAGCTGCCGATGCGGGTATAAATGTTATTGTTTGTATTACCGAAGGTATTCCTGTTCAGGATATGGTAAAAGTGAAATCATATTTAAGCGATAAAAATGTTACGTTAATTGGGCCTAACTGCCCTGGCGTAATTACTGCCGATGAATGTAAAGTGGGCATTATGCCGGGCTTCATTTTCAAAAAAGGAAATATTGGTATTGTATCTAAATCGGGTACCTTAACCTACGAAGCTGCCGACCAGATTGTGAAAGCAGGACTTGGCATCACTACAGCTATTGGCATTGGTGGAGACCCCATTATTGGCACCAGTACCAAGCAGGCTGTAGAGTTGCTGATGAACGACCCCGAAACCGTAGGTATTGTAATGATTGGTGAAATTGGCGGTGGCATGGAAGCCGAAGCCGCCCGTTGGATTAAAGAAAACGGCACTAAACCGGTAGTGGGCTTTATTGCCGGGCAAACTGCTCCTCCGGGGCGCAGAATGGGACATGCCGGTGCTATTGTAGGTGGAAAAGATGATACTGCTGCCGCTAAAATGAAAATTATGGCTGAATGTGGCATTCATGTAGTAGAATCTCCGGCAGTAATTGGTGAAACTATGGCGCAAGCTTTAAAAGGTGTTTTAGTATAATCGTTTAATTACAATTAAAATAAAAAAGCCGATTCAAAACTGAGTCGGCTTTTTTTATTCATCAGACCTCTTTCATAAATCATTTTGTTTTTTCCGAACAACAGGAAAAGTCTGTCATGCTGAGACTGTCGAAGTATGAAAACGTAATAGATACTATATCCTTCGACAAGCTCAGGATGACATCTATATCGGTTTCAAAACTTTTCCGACAGCTATAACCCATTTATGTTAGAGGTCTAATATTTTTCAGCCTAAACCACTGCAACTTTCTTCATATCGTCATTAAATATTTTACCATCTTTCAGCCTGATAACCCTGCGGGCGTAATTAGCGATATCTTCTTCGTGCGTTACAAGTATTACCGTATTGCCCGAAGCATGAATGCTTTCAAAAATGGCCATAATTTCTTCTGAAGTTTTACTGTCTAAATTTCCTGTAGGCTCATCGGCAAGAATAATTGAAGGGTTGCAGATTAAAGCGCGCGCAATAGCCACCCTTTGGCGTTGCCCGCCCGAAAGTTCATTGGGTTTATGATCCATCCTGTCGGCAAGCCCCACCCTTTCCAATACTTCTTTAGCGCGTATTCTTCTTTCTTTGCTGCTTACTCCGGCATATATCAGTGGCAACTCACAATTCTCGATAGCATCTAAGCGGGGCAATAAATTAAAAGTCTGAAATACAAAGCCGATTCTTTTATTCCTGATTTCGGCAAGCTGATTGTCGTTAAGGTTGCTTACATCTTCGCCACTTAAAAAATACTTTCCCGAAGTGGGTGTATCCAGGCAACCCAATATATTCATCAGTGTAGATTTCCCTGAACCCGATGAACCCATTAACGCTACATATTCGTTGTGTTTTATAGTGAGGTCTAAACCTGTTAATGCCGGTATAATTACTTTCCCCAACACATAATGTTTCACTATTTTTTCCAGCTTTATTACTTCTGAAGACATGTTTTGTAAAATTCTAAATTCAAAAATCAAAATTCAAAGACCCTAACTGAAAACTTATTTCTTGCTGATTACTTTAGGTACTTTTATATAATCTGAATCTTTGGTGGGTGCATTGCTTAAAGCTTCTTCTTTAGAGATTACCTGTTTCACTATATCATCTCTAAGCACATTCACTTCATCGTTTACATAAATCAAAGGTTCAACACCGGTGGTATCTACTTCATTGAGTTTATCTACAAAGCCAATCACGCGCTCTAAATCTTTTCTGATGTCTTCTTTGGTAGTATCGTCAAATTCGAGCTTGCTTAAAGTGGCAATTTTATCTACCAACTGCTTGTTTACTTCCATATTCTTTAATTAAAGTATTGTTAATGGTGTTGAAGGTTTCTTGTTTCAATCGTTCTACATCTTTTTCATTCATTCCTGTTGTTTCAATAGGATTGTGTATTATAACTCTCGCGGTGCCTGCGTTGCCTGTAAAATCGCCATGCCAGTGAAACAAATGCCAGTTGTCTAAAAAAGTAACAGGCACAACAGGTATTTGTTTGTCTATCGCAATTTTAAAAGGGCCGTTTTTAAATTCAATCAATTCGGGCGGATTTCTTTCAGATGTGCCTTCCGGAAAAATCACAATGCTATAACCATTATCTATGGCTTCAATCGCTTTTTTATAGGCTTTAAAAGAACTTATCTTACTGTTTCTATCTACAGGAATATCAATAGTTTTAAAAAAATATCCGAAGAAAGGAATTTTACTAAACTCAATTTTAGCCATAAACTTAAAATGGTCGTTCCACAAAATGGCGAAATACGGAATATCTAAAATTGAAGAATGGTTGGCGCAGAAAATATACTGCTGCTTTTTATCTAACACGCCTTCCGATTCGGTTTTATAATCTACGCCTGTGAAAGTAACAATCCAGTAAGCCCATAACCTTCTTAATTTATTGGCATAAAGATGCAGCGGTTCATTGCTTAACAACAACCAAAATACCGGAAACAAAACAATAAGGAATGAGCTGAAAATCAGCATAAACCATATTGCCCATAAGCGTTTCAGCGACTTAGTTAAACTAAACATGGTGCTAAGTTACATATTTATATTGCGCTTATTTATAAAACAGCAGCCGCAAAACTGTTAAGAAATGTTGCATATACTTTAACTTCGCAGCCTTATGGAAACAATTGTAAGCGGAATAAGATCTACGGGATTAATTCATTTAGGCAACTATTTTGGAGCCATACGCAATTTTATAAAATTACAACATGAGCAAAATTGCTTTTTCTTTATTGCCGATTATCATTCATTAACCACCCACCCTAAGCCCGCTCATTTGCAGGAAAATGTAAAAGAGGTTTTGGCAACTTATGTAGCTTGCGGTGTAGATCCTGAAAAATGTACTTTGTATGTTCAAAGCGATTTGCCTCAAATACCCGAGTTGTATTTAATACTGAATATGATTTCTTATGTGGGCGAACTGGAACGTTGCACTACCTATAAAGATAAAGCGGCCAGGCAGCAAGGCAATATTAATGCGGGTTTACTTACCTACCCTGTGTTGATGGCGGCCGATATTATTATTCATAAAGCCACTAAGGTTCCGGTAGGAAAAGATCAGGAGCAGCATTTAGAGATGGCGCGCGATTTTGTAAAACGTTTCAACCATCTTTATAATGTAGATTATTTCCCTGAACCACATCCGTTTAATTTTAATCAGAAGTTGGTAAAAGTACCGGGGCTTGACGGCACAGGTAAAATGGGAAAATCTGAGGGAGCGGCAAACGCCATTTTCTTAAAAGAAGACCCTGAAGCCATTCGCAAAAAAGTGATGCGGGCGGTTACCGACAGCGGCCCTACAGCGCCAAACCAAACTAAACCTGAAATAATAGAGAATCTGTTTTCAATAATGCGTTTGGTTTCTTCAGCCGAAGTAATAAAACACTATGAAGAGTCTTACAGTAATTGCACTATTCGCTATGGCGATATGAAAAAACAACTGGCGGAAGATATTATTTTATTTACCTCGCCAATAAGGGTAAAAATACTTGAAATCAGCAGCGATAACGCTATGCTTCAACGCATTGCAAAGACAGGAGCCGAAAAAGCGCGCGAAAGCGCAGGCAAAACAATTAAGGAAGTAAGAGAAATAATTGGCATCAAAAGTTTGGTGTAGCATTTTAAACATTTATATTTAGAAAAATTTTTCATCGTGGCAGTAAAAAAGCAAGTAAATAAAAAACCGGTTAAGAAGGCAACGCCTAAAAAAACAACAGCTAAACAACCAGTAAAAAAGGTCGCGGCTAAGAAAGCAACGCCTAAAAAAGCAGTAGCCAAAAAGGCAGCTCCTAAGAAAACAGCAAAACCTGCAACAGCAAAAAAAGTCGCCCCTAAGAAGGTTGCTCCTAAGAAAGCAGCGCCTAAAAAAGTGGTGGCTAAACAACCCGCTAAGAAAGCGGCAAAGCCTGTCGCTAAAAAACAACAAACCGTAAATGTGGTGAAAGAAAGAAAGAGCGCTATCATCGTTCCGGCTACACCTAAAAAAGAAATTAAGCATATTGCTATTGCGGGAAATATTGGTTCAGGAAAAACCACTTTAACCGAGCAACTATCTAAACATTTTGGCTGGGAGCCTCATTATGAAGATGTAGAAAACAACCCTTACCTCAATGATTTCTATACCGATATGGTGCGCTGGTCGTTCAATTTGCAGATATACTTTTTGAATACCCGTTTCCGCCAGATTATTAATTTTCAAAAAGGTATCCGCACCGTTATTCAAGACCGCACTATTTATGAAGACGCTTACATCTTCGCGCCCAACCTGCACACAATGGGCTTAATGAGTACCCGGGATTTTGAAAACTATGTTACGCTTTTTGAAACCATTAAAACCAGAATATCACCACCCGATTTATTGATTTATTTAAGAGGCTCAATACCCACTTTGGTAGATCAGATTCAAAAGCGCGGCAGGGAATATGAAGACAATTTGCGCTTAGATTATTTAAAAAGGCTGAATGAGTTTTACGAAACCTGGATTAATAAATATGACGATGGCAAGTTGCTTATTATAGATATAGACACCTGCAATTTTGCTGATGACAAAGAGCAGTTAGGTGAAGTAATCAATAAAGTTCAGGCTGAATTATTCGGCTTGTTTTAATCAGGAAATTTTTACTAAAAAGCATCCCGTTGCCGGGATGCTTTTTTCATAAACCAATTTGCAATTAATACTACCCCAATAATTCTACCTTATAAGTACACACCGCTGTTTCGTTTTGGTTGTGCAACAGTATTTGAAAACCTGCCGAATTAAACTCGCTGATATTTACCGTTGCATCGCCTGCCGATGCTATGGCAACAGTGTTGCCGTTAAACGTTGTGCCATCTACACTCAAGCCAAATTCTAACGCGCCACCATTAATTACGGTTACTCTCAACTGTTTGGTATTAGCAGTAAGGTTGCCGATGTTGCTTATCTCAGAAGCAGCCAGCACACCTTCTATTTCATCTATCACTTCCATGTTGTTAGTGTCGCGCAGCAAACTCAAATCGAAAAAGTCGGCCACCATTTCTATATCGCTTCTGTATTTATAAATGAGCGCGCCCAATGCCCCGTGCATTTCTACAGCCATGAGCTTACGCTGGTTTTCACGCGTGGTACTCAGCGTATCCATACTACCTTCTTTTTGCTGCTGCGTATCGCGGGCAGTTAGCAACAGGTTGTGAAAACTTTGCACCACAGTAGATAATGCCGCGAAGTTAGCATCGGCAGCAAGGTTAATGTATAATGTTTCTATAGCCAACAGCCTGTCTTCATAAGTGCCCCCTTGAAACGGTTTGCGCTTGTTAGGAAAAATCGCGACCTCTTCGGGCGAATCTTCAACATACACCGCGCGCACTGCCGCCTCCCATTTGCGCAATTCAACGGGCAACGCTTCTTTAAAAATAGTTTCTACATTCAGCGTATTGCCCTTGCGGTTGCCTGCCACCGCATCGTAGTTGGCACATATACTTTTGTAGTTTTGAAACACAGGGTCGTAGGTTGTCATAACAGCGGCAATATCGGGCTCTGCTGTTTTTGCCTGTAATTTTGAGTGAGTGTCGGTGGCCATCGACAGCATTCTTACGTTTGAACCCCGTGTATTTACTTCAAACGTGTTGCTTAAAAAAATCCACTTTCTTTTTGCCATAAGAATAAATTTTTAAGGGTAAAATAATGTTGTTAAACAAAACAAAATTTGTGCCAAAACTTTTCGGTTTATTTTTCTTATACCGAAACTTATCTTTTTACAAATAGCAGTATAAAAATAATAGACTGATTTCCTTACACCCGAATAGCTCCATATAAAATATAGAACGATTCGCTTACACTCGAATGGTTCCATACAAAGTATAGAACAATTCCCTTACACCAAAATGGCTCTATACAAAATATAGAATGATTCCATTACACCCGAATGGCTCTATATAAAATATAGAACGATTCCCTTATACCTTAATGGCTCTATGAAAATCATAGACCGATTCACTTAAACCCGAATAGCTTTATATAAAATATAGAATGATTCCCTTAGACCCGAATGGCTCTATACAAAATATAGAATGATTCGCTTACACCCGAATGACTTTATACAAGCCCCGGCTACAATATTATAAGCAGCATTTTCAGGCTGAAAAATTTTTAGCTGCTATGAAAGGTAGTTGCCCCTTTAAAAGTGCCTGGTGGGGTGTTGGGAGAAATGTACAGTTATGGGGAATAGTAACTAATGCTATTCCTTTTTTACCTCACCCCCGTTGAAATGTAGTGCTACATTCACTTACAGGGCTGCCCCTCTCTCTGGGAGAGGGGCGGGGAAAGCCTGTGGAAGTTATTGCAACCCGGCAATGGGGTGAGGCAAAAAAAGAAAATACCTAAACACTGTATCCCTGCCCGCGCTCGCATCTTGCGAGTGCGATGCTATTTCACGTCCCGCGTTTTAAAAAAGCCGGAGGCTGATAAAAGGTTCACTCGCAAGATGCGAGCGATGGCGGTATAATACAATTTATAACTATATTATTCAACGAATTAATTTGATTTAACCATTCTTTTGGTTTCAACAGCGCTGCCATCTACTATTAAAGTATAGCTGTAAGTACCTGTTGAAAGGTTTGAAGCGAATACCGATATTGTTCCATAACCTTTCT
>CAYSGX010000030.1:11635-14058 GCA_964430605.1 uncultured Chitinophagaceae bacterium | reverse complement strand
CGCGGGCGGTAAAATCAATACCTACAGCTATTTCATCAAAATATTTACGTGCAAATTTTTCCTGAATATGCTTTCCGTTTTTATTAATCTTTACTACCAGTTCACACTCGTAATGCACCGATTTTGAAAATTCAGGATAATAAAATGGCGCGCCATCTTTAAGCAATGCAGTTGGCGGCTTCATAAAAATTACAGGCGCTTCGGGTATCGCGTTGTTCAGCTCTTTCGCATGTTCGCTATAGTTTCTGCCTACACAAAATATTTTCATGATTCAGTAAAATTATTTGCTGTTATAAATATTCATGGTTCTTTCTAAACCAATAGTGCCAAAGCTTTTAATGGCCTCGATAACTATATCTATTCTTTCGTCTAAAGTTTTTTCTTCATTACTGTCCCAATTGCCCAAAACATAATCTACCTGCCTGCCTTTAGAAAATTCACTGCCCACGCCAAACCGTAAGCGCGCATAATTTTCAGAAGCCAATGTTTCAGAAATATTTTTTAACCCGTTATGCCCGCCTGCGCTGCCCTTTGCCCTTATTCTTATTTTACCGAATGGCAACGCAATATCATCAGTAATCACCAATAAATTTTCAGGCTGAATTTTTTGTGTGGCGAGCCAATAACGCACAGCATTGCCGCTCAAATTCATATAGGTAGCAGGTTTTATCAGAATAAAAATTCTGCCTTTAAACTTGTACTCGGCAGTCATGGCAAGGCGTTCTGTTTTAAACGAAAAATTTTCCTGCTTTGCCAGTTTATCTAATACCTTAAACCCGATATTGTGACGGGTGTTTTCGTATTCAGCGCCAATATTTCCTAAGCCTGCTATTAGATATTTCATAGGGTATTTGAAAAATGAAAAAGGGCAGAAGTTTATTCTACCCTGTTCACAAAAATAACTTTTTTAATGTACTCAATTTTAAAACTTCTTCAAGCCATCTTCAAGAAATCTTTTGTATTCGGAAGCATTGGGCGTATAGCCCACAGGCTCGTTTAGTATTTTTCCATCGGCATTCATTAATACATAATAAGGCTGTGTATTGGTTTTAAAAGTGCAGGTTTGGTATTCGCTCCATTTATTGCCAATGGTTTTAATTTTTTTACCTGTACATGCTGAAACTTGTTGTGCTGCTTCGGGCAGTTCAGTTTTATCATCTACATACAACGAAACCAACACATATTTTTCGTTCAGCAACGATAATATTTCAGGCTCAATCCACACATTCTCTTCCATTTTTCTGCAATTCACACAACTCCACCCGGTAAAATCTACCATCACGGGTTTATTTACACGCTTTGCAAATTCCAGACCTTCATTCAAGTCTTTAAAGCAATTAATATCGTGTGGGCATTTACTTTTGGTTTCAAAAATAGAATAAAAAGCAGGTGGCGGAAAGCCACTCAATAATTTCAGATTAGCGCCTTTCAGTCCCGGAATTAAATACAATGCAAAGGCAAAAAAGATGCCTGCAAAAAACCAACGGACAGGTGATATTTTATTTACCGGGCTATCGTGCGGAAACTTTATTTTGCCTAAAATATACAAGCCTGTCGCTACTGCAATAACCAACCAAATACCTAAAAATATTTCACGCTTTAAAAAGCCCCAATGGTAAGCCAAATCTACGTTCGATAAAAACTTCAATGCCAAGCCTAATTCTAAAAAACCCAATACCACTTTTACTGAATTGAGCCAACCGCCCGATTTCGGCAAAGTGTTGAGCCAGCCCGGAAATGCAGCAAACAAGCCAAAAGGCAATGCCAATGCTAAAGAGAAACCAAACATTCCAATTAGTGGGCCGCTGTTGCTGCCACCCACTGCTGCCTCGACCAGCAAGGTGCCAATAATTGGCCCGGTGCATGAAAAAGAAACTAACGATAAGGTGAAAGCCATGAAGAAAATACCAATCAAGCCGCCACGATCGCTCATACTATCCATTTTGTTTACAAACGAGGCGGGTAATGTAATTTCAAAATAGCCGAAAAACGAAATGGCGAAAATGACGAAAATGACGAAGAACGCTAAGTTGAAAAAAGCATTACTTGCCATTTCATTTAGCGCATCGGCTCCCAGCAATTTGGTAACAATAAAACCTAAACCAACATAAATAACGATAATAGAAATGCCATACAGCAAAGCGTTCATCAAACCCTTTTCACGAGTCTTACTGGTTTTGGTAAAGAAACTCACCGTCATAGGAATAATAGGAAACACACAAGGGGTAAGCAATGCCAGCAAGCCGCCAATGAAGCCTGCAAGGAAGATGCCCCAAAGAGAACGGGATGCACCAGCCCCCTCCTGACCTCCCCCTACAGGGGAGGAAACAGATTGGTGCTCTTGATTTTCCGAAGTGTTTATGACTTCTTCAGTAATGGCATCATCTTCTGTTATTATATTTTCTGAAATAACAGAAATCGTG
>CAYSGX010000030.1:5005-11625 GCA_964430605.1 uncultured Chitinophagaceae bacterium | reverse complement strand
TCCGATAACTGATTACTGGTAGCTGGTAACTCTTCTTTTGGAAAAGTAAAACTGAAATTGACTTCGGTAGGCGGCAAGCAACGTTCATCATCGCAAGTCATGTATTCAAGCGTACCGGTTACTTTTGTAGTGCGGTCGGTAACAGTAACTTTTTGTTTGAAAACAGCACGTTTGCCAAACTTTTTAATTTCAATACCAAACACTTCATCCATACCTTCTTTAATCTTATCGCCTGTTTCAGAAGGTTTTCCGATTAAAGAAACGTTATTGTTTTTATCAAAAGCGAAAGAAGTAGCTATAGGGCCATCGCCTTCTATTACCTGGGAATATATATACCAGCCTTCATCCATTTTGGCTTCAAAAACCAAGTTGAATTCGTTTGCTGAAAGAGGCTCAGTTTTGAAGTTCCATTTTACAGGGTCTAATATTTGAGCGAAACTATTTAAGGCAGATAAAACAAATATTGATAGTATGGCGTATTTCTTCATGTTGCAAATTTAACAATCTATTACGCCCCACAGCGCGATTAGCCTCACATTAGTTTTGGAGAAGTGTTAAAAGATGTTTATGGAATATTTTCAATAATTAATGGTATTTGCAAAAAACGATATGATGCTTTAATGAAAATAGCATTACGTTCCTCACATCTTTCCATGCCTGGAAATAGTATATAGCAGCCTGAAAGCAAAGATGCCTGCCAGCACAAAAGTTACAATGCCTAAGATGGGCACGTTGTGATACACAGGCGGTATTTTAGCATGTATCACAATGGCAGAACCTAATATCATGGCAGCTACAATAATGGCAAAGGCAATGCGGTTGCTCACCACATCGAGCTTGTGGGTCATGGGTTCCAGGCCTTTGTGTTCAAACTCTACGCGCAGCTTGCCTTCTTTCAGTTTAAAAAGAATTTCGCGAATATCGTTAGGCAACTCTAAAGCCAGTTCGCCCACTTCCTGTACGCTTGAATAAAGACGTTTAAACAATTCTTTAGGGCTGTAGCGTTTTGCCATAATGCGTTTGGCATAAGGCTGCACCTCTTCCATTAAATTATATTCAGGATAAAGCGTTAAGCCCACACCTTCAATAATTATAAGGGCGCGCATCAGTAAATGAAAATTGCTCGATATGCTGATTTTATATTCATACATCACCTTGCGCAAGCCTTCAATAATATCGCTCATTTCTACTTCGCTGATAGAGGTAGTATGTGCCAGTTCTAAAAAATCTCTTATTTCCTGTTCAAACTCGTGCCGTTTTTGAATAGTGGTGGCCCCTTTCGACATCGCCTCAATCGTATCTGCCAGTTTTTTGGTATCCTGAACATAGATGTAGTACATCAGGTCGCCCAAAATATATTGGTCTTCGGGAGCCAGCGTGCCCATCATGCCGAAATCAATAAAACTCAGCCTGCCATCGGGCATTACAAAAATATTGCCCGGGTGTGGGTCGGCATGAAAAAAGCCATGCTCAAAAACCTGAATAAAATACAAGTCTAAACCCATTTTGGCGGCATCTTCGGGCAACAGTCCGGCCGCTTTTATGGCGGCTACATTACTTAGCTTTTTGCCATCAACAAATTCCTGACAAATTACTTTTTGAGTAGTGAGCGCCTCATACACTTTGGGTACATACACACGGGCATCGTCAGCAAAATTTCTGGTGAAACGTTTCATGCTGGTAGCCTCGGTAACAAAATTCATTTCGCGCCTGATGGCTTTCTCAAAAGTATTCACCAGTTCTATGGGTTGAAACACTGCCGATTCAGGAAAATTATTTTCTAAAATTTTCGCCAGGTCGCGCATTATTTCAATATCGGCAGTAACACTTTTTCTGATACCGGGCTTCTGAATTTTCAGCACTGCGTCTTCGCCCGTTTTCAGCACCACCTTGTGCACCTGCGCAATTGATGCCGAAGCCAAAGGTATTTCTACTATGCTTTGAAAAACTTCTTCTAAAGGCTTGCCGTATTCTCTTTCAAGCTTGGGCTTCAATTCGGTAAAAGACACCGAAGGCACTTTGTCTTGCAGCTTTTCCAGTTGTATTAATAATTCCTGCGGAAACAAATCGCCCCGATTGCTCAGTATTTGTCCAAATTTGATGAAGGTAACACCCAACTCTTCGCAAGTCAGTCTTATTCTTTCATAGCGGGTAAACTGCATGGCAGGCGTGCCATCTCTGTCGGGCATAAAGCGTTGCCAGTTCAGGGTTTTAAATCTGGTGTGAGCTACAATATCTTCAAAGCCATACTTTACCAGTATGCCAATAATTTCTCTGTATCGTTTGAAGTATGGGGTTTTCTCCTCATCGTCTTCGAGGTCTTGATATTTCATAGCAGGTTGTTGCAAGTAAAGATAACATAGACTGAAGTTATTTCTCAATGACTTATATCAATTGGGTTGCTGATGAAATAACACAACCTGCTTCAGCACGCCAAAGCAGGTTGTAATTAATGCGCCCTTTTCCCGGAAGTAATGCGCCTTAAATTAGGTTGATAAGAAAGTATTATAATAATCGCTCTATTTCTCTGATTGGGTTGGGTACTTTTTCATTGGTTGAAAAATTATTTTCTAAAACTAAAAATGTAACTGCCAAACACGCTATTACAAACATCTTATTGATGTAAATTTTCTTTCCCTTCATTGAATACATTTTTTGCGGTGATTAATTGTTGCTTTTAGTACGGCAAAACTCTTAGACGGTTTCATTAAAGTAACAGATTACAAGATGTATTCGATGAACGTACAAAAATGACCGATGAATGATTCCGGCTAAAACTTTACCGGGCAATAGTTTTTTGCTGTTGTATAGTTTGGGTTTAACTAAAGCCCACATAATTCAGGTTTAATTTTTCGGCAAATAACCATCAATTTTTTTATCTTCACGCCCGATGAAATACAAACGCATTCTACTAAAATTAAGTGGCGAATCGCTTATGGGCGACAAGCAATTTGGAATAGACCCGGAAAGAATTTCCCAGTATGCCGAAGAGGTAAAGCAAATTGTTTCTGAAGGAGTAGAAGTTGCCATTGTAATAGGTGGCGGCAATATTTTCAGGGGGCTTCAGGCTGAAAAAAATGGAATAGACCGTGCGCAGGGCGATTTTATGGGCATGTTGGCAACGCTGATTAACGGTATTGCGCTGCAAAGCTCTTTAGAAAAATGCGGCATGTTTACCCGCCTGATGAGCGCTATTAAGATGGAAGAGGTAAGCGAGCCATATATCAGAAGAAGAGCCATCAGGCATTTAGAAAAAGGCAGAGTAGTAATATTTGGTGCCGGCACGGGCAATCCATATTTTACCACCGATACCGCAGCCGCTCTCAGAGCCGTAGAAATTGGTGCCGATGTGATATTAAAAGGTACTCGCGTTGATGGCGTATATACTGCCGACCCTGAAAAAGAGCCTAACGCCACTAAATATGAAACCCTGACTTTTGGCGATGCCTTGTCGAAACGATTAAATATTATGGACATGACCGCCTTTACTTTATGCGAAGAAAATGCCTTGCCCATCATCGTGTTTGATATGAATAAAAAAGGCAACTTACTGAAATTGCTGCAAGGCGAAAACATAGGCACATTAGTAAAAAATTAACAGCATTCTTATGAATTCAGATATACAAATGTATTTAGACGAAGCGCGCGACAGCATGAACAAGGCCGTGCAACATTTAGAGGATGAATTAACTAAAATAAGAGCCGGAAAAGCGAACCCTTCTATGCTCGATGGCATTTCGGTAGAGTATTACGGGGCATCTTCACCTTTAAACCAGGTAGCTACCGTTTCTACGCCCGATGCGAGAACCATTTCGGTGAAGCCCTGGGAAAAGAAAATGCTGATAGAAATAGAGAAAGCCATTTTTGCCTCAAATATTGGCTTAACTCCTGTTAACGATGGCGAGACCATTAGAATTGTACTGCCTCCATTAACTGAAGACCGCAGAAAAGAAATGGTAAAAAAATCTAAAGGCGAGGGCGAACATGCAAAAGTAGCTATCAGGAATATCAGGCGCGATGCCAATGATGGCATAAAAGCCCTGCAAAAAGATGGCGTGCCCGAAGATGAAGTAAAAGATGGCGAAGCCAGGGTGCAGGCGCTTACCAATGATTTTATCGCAAAGGTAGATAAGGTATTAGATGCCAAAGAAGCCGATATTATGAAGGTTTAACGATTTCAGAGGCTTAATATCCGGCTAAATTTTAACCCTCAATTTATTTTTTGCTTTGCGAAATAATTAATCTAACTTCGTATCGCATTTATTAATTTTTTAATTTTTATTGAAATGAAAACAGGAACAGTAAAATTTTTCAACACTTCAAAAGGCTTTGGTTTTATCGTTGATGATGAAGGCGGAAGCGAAGTATTCGTACACGTTTCAGGCTTGAAACAAGACATCAAAGAAGGCGACAAGGTTTCTTTTGAATTGGAACAAGGCAAAAAAGGTCCTAATGCTGTAAACGTTCGTTTACTGTAGTTAAGGTTAGGGCTTCAGCATATATAAATTATATTGCAAATGCCAAATGCCTCTGATTATATCAGAGGCATTTTTTATTAGACTTCTTCGGAAAATGTGCGTTGTCACCCTGAGCTTGTCGAAGGGTAGTGCGCAGGCTACCCAAAATGGTTCGACAAGCTCACCATGACAAACGCTCATCAAATGCAGTGCACTATTTTCCGAAGAGGTCTATTGAAAAGTATATGCTAAACGAAAAAAAGGTTGCCCGTGTTGAGCAACCTTTTTCATATCTGAAGTTTGAATGATTACTATCTGTCAAACATTACTCTCTTGTACTTTTGGTATTTCTTTCTTCCAAAAGGGTTTTTCTCTTTCAGAAATGATTTACCAATTACGTAGCTGATAGAAGCGGTAGTAAACAAGTAGCCGTCTTTTCCACCGGGATTTCCTCTTTGTTGTCCCGCTTCGGTAATTCTACCGTAACGATTTTCAGGGTCATTTTCAGGTGAACGTCTTGATAAATCATATACCAGTTTAGCTCTTTCTTTTCCGTAAAAAGCATCTATGTCTTTTTTATCGGGATATACGGTACTTACATCATCAATGTAATCGGTGAAAGTAAATCTGTGGCCAAATTCAAAAGTTAAAGTTATTTCGCGGGTAAGGTTATATTTCAAACCAAAGCCCACGGGCACACTTGGTTGTATTAAAGAATACTTATTGCCATATCCGGGTATTCCCTGCCCTTCGGTGCCGATATTTCTAAGGCTCACCCATTCGCCATTATATTCAGCTTTAGGGTTGAAATAGAACAAGCCGATACCTGTAGTTACATAGGGGGCAATTCTCCATTTGGTGCTACCGGCAGCATAAGGCATTAAATGTATTTCTGCCATTACCGCGCCTTCTAACACAGGAGATTTAAAATGTAAGTTTCTGTAGTTTCTAAACCAATCGCCATCCTGAATTTCTTTATAGTCTGTTAAGCGGTCGTCACCGGCTAAGCGGCCATAAGTCAGGGTGGCTTTTGCAGTTACCCATTTATTAAAGCCTATCCGGTAAAATGCTCCAACGGCAGGCCTCCAAAAAGACGAGCTTACATCGCTGAAGTAAAATTTTCCATCAGGCTCTTTTTTACCTAAATCACCTAAAAAATTGGTAGTCCCAAATGAAATACCTGCTTCTTTTGTTTGCGAAAAAGCCCCAAGCCCTGCTAAACACAATGCCATCAAAATAATAGTTATCCATTTCATACCCACGTTTTTTCTTCGTTTACAATAGAGATTTCTTTCCCTCGGCACTTTATTACGCAACGAATCGAAAAATGTTACAGAAAAATGAAAATTATATGGATTTTATAAAACAAAACGCCCCAACTGAAATTTCAGTTGGGGCGTTTTTATTTTCTGTAAAACAGCAATTATAACTTACGTTTGATTTCTGTTTCTTCGTAGCATTCTATCATATCGCCTACATTAATGTCGCTGAAGTTTTTCAAGCTTGAGCCACATTCTTGTCCCGATACTACATCTTTCACATCATCTTTATAACGTTTCAAAGAAGAAAGCTGACCTGTGTAGATAACAATGCCATCTCTGATTAAGCGGGCTTTTGAAGCACGGTAAATTTTACCTTCAGTGCAATAACAACCTGCCACTGTGCCCACTTTAGTAATTTTAAATACTTCGCGTATTTCCAGATAACCGGTTACACGCTCTTCAATAGTAGGCTCTAACATACCTTCCATTGCCGTTTTAATTTCTTCTATGGCGTTGTAGATAATAGAGTAATATTTAATCTCAATATTTTCCGCTTCGGCTAATTTCTTGGCATTAGACGATGGGCGCACATTGAAACCACAAATAATCGCGTCTGAAGCAGAAGCTAATAATACATCAGACTCGGTAATTTGTCCCACCGCACGGTGTACAATTTTAACCTGAATTTCAGCAGTAGAAAGTTTCAGTAATGAATCGGTTAATGCTTCTACCGAGCCGTCCACATCACCTTTAATAATCAGGTTAAGCTCTTTGAAATTGCCCAATGCTAAACGTCTTCCAATCTCATCAAGGGTGATATGTTTTTTGGTTCTTAAACCTTGCTCGCGAATAATTTGCTTGCGTTTATTAATAACATCTTTCGCCTCGCTTTCATTTTCCA
>CAYSGX010000030.1:0-4995 GCA_964430605.1 uncultured Chitinophagaceae bacterium | reverse complement strand
ATTTTCCATTACATAAAGCTTCTCTCCTGCTTGTGGCGCACTGTCCAACCCTAAAATAATACAGGCAGATGCCGGGCCTGATTTGGTAATCTTTTCATTCAGCGAAGAAAATAAGGCCTTCACTTTACCCATGCTTGTACCGGCCAATATGATGTCGCCATGTTTCAGCGTACCATTTTGTATTAAAACAGTAGTTACATATCCGCGGCCTTTATCTAAAGTTGCCTCGATAACAGTACCCACGCCCGGCCTTTCGGGGTTGGCTTTCAGCTCTAACATTTCCGCTTCGAGCAAAATTTTCTCTACAAGTTTTTCAATATTCAAGCCTTGTTTCGCGGAAATTTCCTGACACTGATATTTGCCACCCCATTCTTCAACCAATAAATTCATTTGTGCCAGTTGCTCTCTGATTCTTTCAGGATTGGCGCCTTCTTTATCTATTTTGTTAATCGCGAAAACCATGGGTACTCCGGCTGCCTGTGCGTGGCTGATGGCTTCTTTGGTTTGAGGCATGATGCTGTCATCGGCAGCAATTACAATTACGGCTACGTCAGTAACTTTTGCTCCGCGGGCACGCATGGCGGTGAATGCTTCGTGACCCGGTGTATCTAAGAACACAACTTTTTTACCGCTTTCAGAAGTAACCTCATAAGCGCCTATATGCTGAGTAATACCTCCGGCCTCACCTGCAGCTACATTAGCCTTACGAATAAAGTCAAGCAAGGTGGTTTTACCGTGGTCAACGTGTCCCATTACGGTAACGATTGGCGGACGGTCTCTTAAATCCTCAGGGTTATCTTCTATATCTTCAATATCATCTCCCTGATCTTCAATGCTTACAAATTTTACCTTGAAATCAAATTCACTGGCTACCAATTCTATAATTTCGGCATCTAAGCGTTGATTTATTGAAACCATTACGCCCAGTTCCATACATTTGCTGATTACTTGCGTAAAAGGAATATCCATCATGCTTGCCAACTCGCTTACTGAAATAAATTCAGTTACCTCAAGTAAGTTGCTTTTTTCGCCTGTTTCTTCCTCGGTGCTGTTTGCTTCACGTTTTAAGCGTTTGTATTTCGCTTTAGAGCCTTTTCCTTTTGTTAAGCCTGCCAGACGTGCTTGTGTTTGGCGTATTTTTTCCTGAATTTCTTTTTCAGTAATTTCTTTAGGAGGTTCGTTTGCAGTTAGTGGTTTTCTAACATCAGTTCTACCGCCACGATTGTCGGTTCTTGAGCGGTTGTCGGTAGTTCTGGTACGGTTATCTCTGTTCTGCCCTTGACCTATGCCCGTTCCTGTGCCTCCGGTTCTGGTACCGGCACCTGTATTCGGCTTATTAACCGGAATTCTTTTTCTTTGGCGTCTTGAGGCATCATCCGGTGCTTTACTTTTATCGTCTTTCGCGACAGGTTTTTTCACTTCGGGCTTTTTCAATTCTATTTTGCCCATTACTTTGGTACCTTCTAAAGTAACTCTCTTGCGCTCAATAAATTCAGGTTCGACAGGTTTATCAGAAGTTGGCACGGTAGATATTTCAGGTGCAACTTCCGATGTTTCTACAGGTGTTTCAGCTACTGTTTCCGCTTCGGGCTGTTTTTCTTCTTTTACAGGCGCTTCCTGTTCAGGTGTTTCAGGAACTATCGCCTCAATTTTTTCTTCCGCTACAGGAATTTCTTCTTTTTTCTTAGTGGCTTTTCCGGCTTTTTTCTTAACAGGTTTTTCCTCTTCTGTAAGCTCTTCTAATTTACCTACTACTTTAGGCCCTGTTAGCTCTACTCTCGATTCGGTTTTAACTACTTCTGCCGCATCTTCTTTCTTCTTTTCTTTTTCAAACTTAACTTCTGTTGTAATGGTAGAAGTTTTAATTCTCAATTCCTCTTCCTCTTCTTTAGGCTTTGCAGTTGCAGGCTTAGACCTGTCTATAGTAATTTCTTCTTTACCTCTTGCCGCGCCAATTTCAATGTGCTGTGCTTTGTCTTTTAAAGCAGCATCTTGTTGAAATGCTTTCGCCAGAAGGTCATACATTTCGTCCGTAAGCTTGGTAGCAGGGGTAACGCTATGACCATTATCTTTTAAATAGTCAATAATGGTACCGGCACCTACTCCAAATTTGGTGGCAGCTTGTGGTATTCTAATTTGCTTCGTTTCAGCCATTCCTTAATTCCCCGATGTTTCAATTTATATTGCAAAAGTGCATAGATGAAAATAACATCCATGCATCATTGCGATTGCTTTATTGTTCAAATTCCGCTTTCAGAATTTTAATTACCTCTTTAATGGTCTCTTCTTCTAAATCGGTTCTTCTTACCAGTTCATCTACATCTAAAGCCAATACGCTTCTTCCTGTATCGCAACCAATGGTTTTCAATTCATCGATTATCCATCCGTCTATTTCATCTCCAAACTCGTCTAAGTCAATATCGAATTCTTCTTCTTCCTCACCGTCACGGAATACATCAATCTGCAAATCGACCATGCGGCTTGCCAGTTTGATATTCATACCGCCTTTTCCGATGGCTAAAGAAACCTGGTCGGGTTTTAAATACACCGCGGCACGCTTACCGTCTTTATCAATATCAATAGTGGTGATTTTAGCGGGCGCTAAAGCACGTTGCACCATCAAACTCAAATTATTGGTGTAGTTGATAATATCAATATTTTCATTTTTCAATTCGCGCACAATACCGTGAATACGGGAGCCTTTCATACCTACGCAAGCTCCTACAGGGTCTATTCTGTCATCAAAAGATTCTACAGCAACTTTAGCTTTTTCACCCGGCTCGCGTACAATTTTTTTGATAACTATTAAGCCATCGAAAATTTCGGGCACTTCCAACTCTAATAATTTAGCAAGGAATGCACTATCGGTTCTTGAAAGTATTACTACTACATTGTTGTTACGCATATCTACTTTCTTCACTACGGCACGAATATTATCGCCTTTTTTGTAGTGGTCGGCAGGTATTTGCTCTGATTTTGGCAACAATAACTCATTACCGTCTTCATCCAGGCACAAAATTTCCTTTTTCCAAACCTGATATACTTCAGTGCTTACAATATCGCCTACACGATCTTTATATTTCTTGTAAACTTCGTCTTTCTCCAGCTCATTAACTTTAGACAGAAGCGTTTGGCGAGCTGCCAATACTGCTCTTCTTCCGAATGAAGCAATATCAAATTGCTCGTAGGCTTCTTCGCCCACAGTATAATCGGGCTCAATTTTGTGCGCTTCAGTTAAAGAGATTTGTTTGGTATCGTCTTCAACCGTTCCGTCTTCAACGATTTCACGCCTGCGCCAAATTTCCAAATCACCTTTATCGGTATTAACGATAATGTCAAAATTTTCATCTGAGCCATATTTCTTCTTCAATAAAGTTCTGAATACATCTTCCAATACCTTCATCATGGTAGGGCGATCAATGTTCTTCATGTCTTTAAACTCTGAGAACGACTCTACTAATTCTACGCTGTTCATAGCCTAAAAATTTAAAATCAATTTAGTGTGTTTAATATCGGCAAACGGAAGTTCTAAAGTTTCTGTTACCGATTCTTTCTTGTTAATTTTTATTGTTTGTTCTATTATCAAATTTTCTTCGTCAGCCGCTTTCAATATGCCTTCGTGCCTTACTCCTGTGGCAAGCAATACTTCTATCTCTCGGCCAATTCTGCGCTTGTATTGCCTAAATACTTTCAGCGGACTGTCCATTCCCGGTGATGATACTTCTAATGTATAATCTTCACCTAACCATTTTTCCTCATCAAGCACTTTTTCTACAAAACGGCTTATTTGCACACATTTTTCGATTTTAATACCATTATCGGCATCTGCAAAAACCTGAACTTTTTTATGCGGCAATATTTTCACTTCTACTAAAAAATGGTCGGGCGCATCGGCAATGGCTTCATTTACGAGGGCTTCGAGCTTTTCTTTCAACAATTCGGTATGCTCCATAGTGCTAACGAAAAGAGGGGACTTTCACAGGTCCCCTCTCTATCCGAGCGCAAATATACAATATTTTTCTGCGGATACTTACTAAAAGTTATTTTGCAGCACTTATTTGTTTCATTTTTGACTGAGCTTATTCTGCAAAATCGCCAATAATTACTCATCTGATTTATTTTTAGCTTTACAAAAAATTAAGCTGAATGAAATTTGGAACTAAAGCTATACACGCAGGGCTGGAGCCCGACCCTACTACAGGGGCTATTATGACGCCTATTTATCAAACTTCTACTTATGTGCAGGAATCGCCCGGCAAACATTCAGGCTATGGCTATGCGCGTGCTAAAAACCCAACTCGTGTTGCATTAGAAAAAAATCTGGCGGCATTGGAAAATGGCAAGTATGCTTTGTGCTTTTCAAGCGGCATGGGCGCTATGGATGCGGTAATAAAAATGCTGAAGCCCGGTGATGAAGTAATTACAGGCGATGATTTATATGGTGGCAGCTATAGAATGTTTACTAAAATTTTTGCCAATTACAATATCAAGTTTCATTTCATTAATATGACTAATGCCGAAAACATTAAGTCTTATATTAATGCAAATACAAAAATGATTTGGGTAGAAACGCCCACCAACCCTACTATGCAAATTGTAGATATTAAAGCCTGTGCCGAAATAGCAAAAGCTAATAATTTGCTTCTTGCCGTTGACAATACTTTTGCTTCGCCTTATTTGCAAAACCCATTATTGCTGGGTGCCGATATTGTGATGCATTCGGTTACAAAATATTTGGGCGGGCACAGCGATGTGGTAATGGGCGCTTTAATTGTAAACGATGATAAAATATATGAGCAACTGGCATTTATTTGTAACTCATGCGGTGCTGTGCCGGGACCAATGGATTCTTTCCTGGTGTTGCGCGGCATAAAAACCTTGCATCTGCGCATGGAACGCCATTGCTACAATGGCAGAAAAATTGCCGGGTACCTGAAAAATCATCCTGCATTGTCAAAAGTGTATTGGCCGGGCTTTGAAGACCATCCCAACCAT